>DATJDF010000001.1:0-5367 GCA_035497555.1 Arachidicoccus sp.
CGGTTCAAAAGCCGTTCAAAAAGCAAAGATTGAATCCATTTTTACATCTGTAGATGAAGCACATACCAGACAGGTGGATAGCAGTAACCACGGTAGCCGCTTGCAAGATAGTAGCCATGCGGCAGGTACCACCCAACAGTCCAGGGAGGGATCCCAAAAGGAAAACTCGACCTCTGCACAAATACCTGTTCAGGCGGAGGCTACAACGCCAGCCATTAATCCATCTAAAAAACTGGATAGTGCCAGGTCATCCTTAACTTCGGAAATCAATGCCAGGCAAAAAGATAGGCTGGAAAACGGCACACCTTTTATCAGGTTGTTTCAACCATATCAAAAATTTGATAAAAACACCAGTATTGAATCCACGACCAACCTTACCATTTTGCAACAAAAGGTAGACTATAAAACCAAGGCCGATTTTACGACTCAGTATCAGCGGACGGGTATGGAGGCTTCACAGTTTCTTTTCGATGTGTCAGTTGTTAAACTTAATACCGAGGTGGAGACAATGGGGGTGCAGTTAAAATATGATTCCAATCAAAAAGAAGACACCAGTTCTACATTTGCCCGGCCTTTATTTGATATAGTTGGCAAAAGGACTTACCTGAAGGTGGATAGCACAGGCAAAATAACCGGCGTTGATACCACCAGGCTGGGACAGAAAGTAAACACTGTTCTAAGTGGACTTTCTTTATCGGGCGGTGATTTTGAAGCCGGAAGTAATTTCGGGTTATTACTAAATAGAGAAATGGATGGTCTGCAATTGGGACAGACCTGGCAGGATTCTATCCGTCAGGGAAATAACCAGCAGGTTACCACTTATAAAATCCAGAATATTCTAAATGATGAACTGATCGTCATCATTTCAGGAACCGTGACACAAACTGGAGAAATTGTCAGTGATGGCGCCCTGTTCAAAACTCATTTTACGGGCACCCAAAACGGGAAAATGCGGGTTGATAAGAACACCAGGTTGATCAAATCCAAAGAAATCACCCTGACCATGAAGGGCACAGTGGATTATAATGACAATCAATTACCTGCTTCAGCTGTATCAAAAATAAAGGAAACTGTCACCGAGGAGTAAGGATTTGGTTTGTTCAAATTTATGTATCTTTACATCCTAATTTTTCTTAAATTAAGTATTTTGCTAATCTAAGAAATAACCCTTTTAATCCGGCAATTTATGCAATCCGAAAAATCAAAATCCTCTGCCACAAAAGCGGCCGCGAACTCCAACAACCTGGCTGCAGCAGGCGATTTGTCCGCTCAAAAACCTGTAAAAACAAAGAAAGCTGCGACATCTAAAAGCCCGGCGGATAAAACCCAAACGGCGACAAAAGAAACAAAATCGACCGTAAAGAAAAAGTCAGCAGCAACTAAAACAACGCCCGGAACTGCTTCCAAAATAGAGGAAGCGTCAGTCAAGCCAGCGGTTAAATCCAGTGGCAAAAAAGTGTCGGCAAAAAAAACCTCAAAAAAATCGGGCGTAATCCAACTCACATTTGAACTCGGATTTTCAACCCGTTTTGGACAAAATATTAAATTATGCGGCGAGCATCCGGCGCTCGGTGCAGGGCTGGATCAGCAGGCAATCCCACTGGTATTCAAAAGTAACACAAAGTGGTCTGTCACCATCGAATTGGATCCGGCAGATCTACCATCTAAAGATGGTAGGGCGGGTATTCAGTATTATTATCTTGTTGAGGAACCGAATGCTCCGGCTGAAAGATCAGCTAATTATCTGTTAGCCCTGCCGGGCAGCGGCAACAAAGTATACATCAAGGATGCCTGGAATTCTCCGGCCTTCGTCGAAAATGCATTTACCTCTGATGTCTTCAGTGTTTTACAGCAGGCCCAGGACATCCCTGGTAAAAAAAAAGCAGGACGCGCTACCCATAAAAAGGCCAATCATCATTTTCATGTGAGTGCTCCGAGATTGGAAGCCGGGCAGGCCATTTGCCTTTTAGGTAACCATACTGCACTGGGCAACTGGGCCGCAGACAAGGCCATATTACTGTCTCCCCAGGCGGTTAACGGAAGCTGGTCTGCCAGCATTCTGCTCCCGGGTGCTGACGCAATTATTGAATATAAATACGGGATCTATGATCTTGCTTCAAAGGCCTTGATTGCCTTTGAACAAGGGGATAACCGGTCTTTACTACTAGAATCTACCGAGGGGGCAGGGGAGCAGCAGGTCGTAATCCAGGATGGGTTTTACCGGACCAACTGAAGGACATGGAAGGGGGCCGGCTTCATTATTCCGGTCTTTAGTCTAAGATCCGACAACAGCTTTGGTGTTGGGGATTTTTCAGACTTAAAAAAAGCAGTCAGTTGGGCAGTGCAGGCTGGTCTTAAATTAATCCAGCTTTTACCCATTAATGATACCACCGCCACAAAAACTTGGCTGGATTCCTATCCTTATGCGGCAATTTCCATCTTTGCTTTACATCCGATATATTTGGATGTGTGGGCACTGAGCAATACTGAAAAAGCCAGGCACTTGTTGCAGACGCTGGAACCTCATCGCAGGCATCTAAATGAGCTGGAGACCGTAGACTATGAAGCCGTAATGGAGGCCAAATGGAAAATCATCCACGCTCTGTATCCAGAGGAAAAAGATAAAACCTTTGCCTCAACTGCTTATATTGATTTTTTCAAAGATAATCAGTCCTGGTTAGTGCCATATGCCTGTTTCTGTCACTTACGCGATAAGAGAGGCTCAGTTGATTTTAATAAGTGGCCGGAAAATCAATTTTCATCGGTACTGGCTGCGGCGTTGGAAAATTCGGCAGCGGACGCTTTAGGGGTCTATTATTATATTCAATTTCACTTACACCTACAGCTTAAAGCTGCAGTAAAGTTTGCACATCAACACCAGGTCGTCCTTAAAGGAGATATTGCCATAGGCGTTTACAAAAATAGCGTTGATGTGTGGAAGGATCCTGAGCTCTTTCATACGGAGGCACAGGCTGGTGCTCCGCCGGATGATTTTACGCTCAGCGGTCAGAACTGGGGCTTTCCAACTTATAACTGGCAGCAAATGAAAGCCCGGGGATATGACTGGTGGCGTAGCCGGTTGCAACATATGGAGACTTATTTTGATGCTACCCGAATCGATCATATACTTGGCTTTTTCAGGATTTGGAGTATACCGGTAACCGCTGTGGAGGGTATTCTCGGCTATTTTCAACCTGCCATACCTGTCAGCGAAGCAGAACTTCGTGCAGCAGGCGTTCACTTTCCTTTAAGCCGGTTATATGAACCTTACATCCATTTAACGGAATTGAAAGAGACCTTTGCGGATTCTATTGACCAAATTGCAAGTACCTTTCTGGACGACCTGGAAGAAGGATGTTTCCAGTTTAAAACTGCTTTTGACAGTCAGCGAAAAGTACAGGAGTATTTTGACGGTCTTGAAAAATCAACCTACAATAAGTGGCTGTTGCAGGCATTACTATCTCTACACGCAAATGTAGTCCTGTTAAAGGATGAGCAGCATCCAGGAGCTTACCACTTCCGGTTCAATATGCAATTCACTTCAGCCTTTAAACGCCTGAATAATGCAGTTAAGGATCAGTTGAACAATTGCTACCATGATTATTTTTTTATCAGACAGAATCAATTATGGAAAAATGAAGCCATGGAAAAGCTTCCTGCCATCAAAAACGCATCCAATATGCTCATCTGTGGCGAAGATCTGGGATTTACCCCCAATTCAGTGCCGGAAGTAATGCACAACCTGGGCCTGCTCGGATTATATGTGCAAAGGATGCCTAAGCAGTTAGGGCAGGGGGCAGAAGATCTCAGCAGTGTACCTTATCTATCGGTTGTTTCTCCTTCTACACATGATACCAGTAGTATACGGGGCTGGTGGCTGGGGCTCAACCGCCATCAGGCACAAACCTTCTACAATGAAATATTGCATCAACCGGGTGATGCACCCGGCGGGCAGGATTTGCCGGGCTGGCTGGGTAAAATGATTATCGAGACCCACCTGAGTTCCCCAGCCATGTGGAGCATCTTTTTGTTACAGGATCTACTAAATATGAACGACAGCCTCCATATACCTTCCGCAGATAATGAACAGATTAATCATCCTGAAAACCCCAGACAATACTGGCGTTACCGAATGAATGTGACCCTTGAACAATTAATGGAATTAACGGCTTTCAACCAATCCTTAATGGAGCTGGTTAGAAGCTACGGACGGTAAAAGCAGAGTGGTCTGGCTTATACCAATAGGAGCCGCGATGAAGTGAGGGCCGCTGGCCATCACTTCATCGCCTTTTTTTAGTCATTTTTTCTTTCTCTTAAAATTTTAATGTATTTTTATAGGTACGTTTTCTCCTGGTGGCCTAAGCATCTTTTTATTGGGACGCAATCCTGGTTGCTGATTACGCCTTATCGTAATTTAAAATACTTCTTAAGAAGTACTCATTAAACAAGATTAAAAGTAGGTACTGATTAATTCTCCATAATTCAAAAAATAACAGACCATGGCAAGCAGTAAAACGACCTTCACTAAAAACTTAGAAGAAAAAGAAATTACCGTAGCAAGGACTTTTAAAGCAAAACTCAGCGATCTGTGGGACGCCTGGACCAATCCTGCCATACTGGATGAGTGGTGGGCCCCAAAGCCATATCGCGTTATTACCAAAGAAATGATATTCAAGGAAGGCGGGCATTGGCTTTATAGAATGGAAGGCCCGGAAGGTGACACCTCCTGGTGTAAAGAGGAGTTTAAGAAGATTGATTTCCAGCAATTTTATACCGATCATATTTGCTTCTGTGATGCCAATGGAAATGAAAATAAAAATTTCCCGGCCATGTTCTGGAAAAATGAATTCAGTACCTCCGAAGCTGAGGCCACCATAGCCAATACCATTACATTTGACTCTAAAAAAGACATGGAGGCCATTTTAGAAATGGGTTTTGAGAGCGGCTATAGAATGTGCCTGGAAAACCTGGAAGCATATTTTGATTCTATCTATTGATCCTCCTTTACTTAGTAATCAGCAGCACTATTGCAGGCAACAACACAAAGAAGAACAGCTACCGAAAAGATTTTCAGTAGCTGTTCTTCTTTGTCAGGAGACTTCGGGACTAAATCTTACCAATTTGAATGCAGTATTGTCCTTAGGAAAAAGCAGCTGTTACGGCTGCATTTATGAAAGCTTCTTTAGCATGAAAATGCGCCTCTGCAATCTGTGGAACAGATGCGAGCAGGCCCAGGACAATTGAACTACCCCAAATGATTGCCGCTGATATCCTGAAATGTCTGTTCTCCATATTAAATTTCGAAGTAATTAGGCCACATTCTAATTCCCGGGTTAATATGCCAACTCAATTTGCTGATCTATTACC
>DATJDF010000002.1:0-2313 GCA_035497555.1 Arachidicoccus sp.
ACGAAGCAATCTCCTTTTAATCGTCATTGCAAGGAGCTTGAATAATGTTCATTTTTTTGATTAACTCATTAGCGACGAAGCAATCTCCTAGTTTGTAGTCTAAACCGAGAAGGCTTTTGAACCTTCTTGGTTTTAATAATTATTCCAACAAAAAATGAGATTGCTTCGGCAAATGAATTTTTCTTTCACCTGGAATTTTTCTTTTGCCTCACAATGACGCCGCGATGTTGCATTTGCATTGGTAGTAAACGTCATTGCAACGCTAAAGTTCATATCCTCACGAACCATAAATAATAGTTCTGTTAATTTCAAAATAAGATTTTCTTTGAATTTGCATAGCACAATCTACTATCCGGATTTAAAATTATGCATCGTCCTGAAATTCGTTGACTCTTTTTTAGTTTATCCACAGGGGGATAAATTGCCTGTATTTTATTTTTTACTTTTTATTCTTCATCTTTATTGTATCAGTTAAAGCGGACTTGGTGTTTTAGTTCTGGGGAGATCTAAACCCAACAGGAATAAACTGATGCTGTGGAATGATTATTCATTTAAGGTTGTCTTTACCCGACAACCTTTTTTGTTATCATTCTTCAGCTTATGCCTCTGTCAAATCTCCCCTTGCATTCCTTTGCTTCGATAGGTTTTCCAAATACGTCTCAATGCTCCTGTGCATTGGAAAGCTTCATTGGGTGTAAGCCACTGCACACTTCTATGGGGTCGCTCTTGATTATAAAATTCAATGAACTTTTTTATGTCAGCTTTTGCCTGTTCAATATTACAAAAAGTTATTTGCCCGTCACTGGTAAATTCTTCTTTAATGGTTTTGTTTATTCGTTCTGCTACCGCATTCTCTAAAGGGTCACCGGTTTGTGTCATACTAATTTCTATGTTTTGTTTTCGTAACAACTTTACATAAGAATGGCAGCAATATTGTACGCCTCTGTCGCTGTGGTGGATTAAGCTTTCGCTTTTATCTTTTCTGTTTTTTACGGCCTGTTTTAAAGATTCTATACAACCTTTTACACTTAATGATTCATGGACACAATGGCCTACAATTCTTCGCGAATACAAATCAGTGATGATGCTTAGATAACAAAATTTCTCTTGTGGCTTTAGCCATAAATAAGTTATATCTGCCACCCAAACCTCATTAGCCCTTACCGGTACTGAATTTTCAATAAGATTTTTGTACCTGTTGAAATGATGATAACTACAGGTAGTTTTTGTCCTGGTTCGTTTAGATTTAATCAGTAAATGGTTGTTTCGAAGCACATCAAAGAATTTATCTCTGCCTATTTTTATGCCATGTGTTTTAAATTCTTTTTGTAAACACTGGTGTAGGTTTCTGCCACTACCACGTTTCCATATTTCACGTTTCTTTTTTATAAGCCCAACAATTATCTCCTCTTTCACTATCTTGTCAGCATTGTGCTGCAGTTGCTTGTAATAAGCTTGCTTGCTGTATCCAAACACAGCACACATTTCGGTTACTTTTTCTTTTGGACGTTGTTTTTGGAAGGAGTTAATTGTTGGGCACCAAACTTTTTTACAATATCAATATCAAGCTTTTTCTCTGCAACTTCAATCGCATGTTGCCAAAGATCGGCACGAAGTTCTGCGATGCGAAGTAATTCTTTGAGCTCTTTATTTTCCTGTTCAAGTTTTTTATCCTGAGCATTTTGTTTCATCTCTGCAAAATTCGCAAAAGTTTTTATGGGTTTTATGTTTCCCTTCAAACCCTGACTTTGCCTGATCCAGTAAAGTATGGTAGAGCCGCCGCTAATACCATAAATATCGGTGGCATGCTTTTTACTAAGCTTGCCGCTTAATACCTCCTGCACAACTTTTGATTTAAATGCTTCCGTGTAAAAGATCACTCGTTTTTTCTTTGTTTTTTGACTCATGTTGTCCTGTTTTTAGTTGACTTATCCACTTTTATCAAGTCAACTTATTCCAGGACTATACAACCCATGCCTTGGTTTCGTGCCTCACGAACCATGGCGTGGAATTCTACCGCTCCTTACTGCATTAAAATAAAAATCATTGTAATTTATTGCTTTACTGTACTTTTAATATCTGATAGGGTGGAAGCAAGCTGTTAAGTTGGAAACAGCAAATTCGTCCCCTTTTGTCCGTATCATGGGATGACGGTGTTCTGCCATAGATTTAAAAATTGCTTTCTAATTAGTGACTTAAATTCCAGCCGGCTCCGCTGCAATAAAATTTCAACATGAAAAATATTTATTTTCTCTTATTGCTATTTATAAGTACATCGTTTGTGTATGCACAGGAAATCAAACTTGCTGAAAG
>DATJDF010000003.1:0-3239 GCA_035497555.1 Arachidicoccus sp.
GCTGCTGAATGCCGTGCCCGAAAATCATTTGCTATTGCTGGATCTTTGGGCAGATGAGAACCCAATTTGGAGCAGAACACAGGCGTTTTATGGCAAAAACTATATATGGTGCATGCTCCACAATTTTGGCGGCCGCCAGGGGCTGTATGGCAATATGGAAGAAATTGCCTCCGGTCCGGCCACAACACGGATGAACAAAGCATCGGGTCATATGCAGGGCATCGGGGTTGTACCTGAGGGGATCGAACAAAATCCGGTCATCTATGAGCTGATGCTGGCAAACGTCTGGACAGACCAGCCCATTGATTTAAATAATTGGTTGCGTCAATATGTCTATGCCCGTTATGGTCAGCAAAACGAAGCTGCACAGCAGGCCTGGGATACACTTAGGGCTTCTGCTTATCAACTGCAGGATAACTCTAATGACGCGCAGTCAATCATCACAGGCAGGCCGACGATGGACGCATCCACGGACTGGACCTTCACGGATATCAATTATAATCCTGCAAGTATGGTACGTGCCTGGACATTAATGCTAAAAGCTTCAAGTGAACTGAGTGGCAAAGATCCCTATCAATACGATCTGGTAGACCTGACAAGACAAGTACTGGCAAACTACGCCAATATCGTTCAGCGGCAATTTGCACAGGATTATGCCAGGAGGGATTCAGCAGCGTATAAACAACACTACGGTGAATTTACAGGCATCATTGATGACCTGGACCGCCTCATGGCGACCAGGAAAGAATTTATGCTGGGCACCAGGATTCACCAGGCGCGCAGCTGGGGAACCAATCAAAAAGAAAAAGACCAGTATGAGATGAATGCAAGGGATCTGATCACATTATGGGCTGATAAGGACTGCGTCCTGCATGAATATGCCTATAAGCAATGGTCTGGACTACTACAGGGTTTTTATAAGGCCAGATGGGAACAGTTTAATACCGATGTCTTAAAAAGTCTGGCATCCGGCCAGAAATTGGATGTAGAAGCCTTTGATGAAAAAATCAAGGACTGGGAATGGAAATGGGTTAATGCAACAGCGCCTTATCCAACTGAGCCCAAGGGTGATGCAGTAGCGATTGCAAAAGCGCTCTTTGAAAAATATCATCAGAAACTGGCATTTGTTTACGCAAAATAAGTAGTATGACGATAGTACTCAACATCATTAGGAAAGTGGCCATTTGCAGTTTAGCTTTCTTAACAATTAATATCAATTTACATGCACAACTGCTATATGAATCAGGCGGTGATAACGTAACCGGCTGGAGTAGTTTTGAAAATCCGAACGGCATAAAAGGACAGGGTGGCAAAGAGAACAAAACAGCAAAAGGACAGGCCTGGCGCAGAATGGATCCGGGTGAAAAGATAACACTGCTGGACATTCAGGGTGCGGGCATGATTAACAGGATCTGGATGACCGTCTCTGACAGATCTGCATTTATGTTACGGTCTGTGCTGATACAAATCTATTGGGACGGTGCAGATAAGCCGGCTGTTGAAGCGCCCCTGGGCGACTTTTTCGGGGCTGGTTTAGGAGAAATGATGGCTTTTCAAAATGCGCTTTTCTCGGATCCTGAAGGTAAGTCCTTCAATTGTTATATACCCATGCCTTTTCGTAAAAGTGCACGCGTAGTACTGACCAATCAGTCTGACCGTTTTGAAACACTGTTCTACGATATCAATTTTACCAAGTGGAAGAAATACAAACCAGCTGCATTGTACTTTCATGCCTACTGGAGCAGTAATAAGGCCACTAAATTGGGCGAAGATTTTCAGGTCCTACCCAAAATTACTGGTAAGGGCCGCTTTCTGGGTGCCAATATGGGTATCATATCGGATCGTTCTTATAAGCAGAGTTGGTGGGGCGAAGGCGAGGTCAAAATATTTATTGATGGAGATAGTGATGGCGGTTATCCCTCCATGGTCGGAACCGGTACCGAAGATTACTTGGGTTCCGCCTGGAGTCTTGGGACTTTTGCTGGCGACTACCAGGGGTGTCTTCTCGCCGATGAAGCAAAGGGAAGGTGGCTCTTTTACCGCTATCATATAAAAGACCCGGTATATTTTCAGTCGGACTGTAAAATCACGATTCAACAGATGGGCGGCGATAGTCGTGAAAATGTACGCAAAATGGTGCGTGATGGCGCTAAACTGGAAACCGTTTCTGTAACAGCACCTGATTACTCAAGGCAGTGGAATCTCCTTGAAATGAAACCCAAACCTAAGCTGATGGATGCTGATTTTCCTGAAACCTGGGTCAATTTTTACCGGCTGGATAACTTTTCTGCTACGGCTTATTTCTATCTGGATAGTCCGGATGGTAATTTACCGGCCATTGCACCGCCGGCAGACCGGCTTAGGGGCATTGGATCCGATTAAGCATGGCACTCGAATAGCATTGATCACTGGCTAAAAATCGTCGTCTTCATTTCATATTTACCTATTAAAATATCTATTAAATTATACAATCTAAGAAAATGGAAAGAATAACCGAACAATCATCAAAATACCGCCATTTAGAAAATATGTCGGTGCAGGAACTTACGCTGCGTATTAATGAAGAAGATCAGCGGGTGGCATTAGCCATAAAAGAGCGACTCCCACAGATCAATACACTTATTGAAAAAGTTGTTGCACAATTAAAGAGTGGTGGTCGCCTCTTTTATGTGGGTTCGGGCAGTGGAGGCAGGCTCTCAGTACTCGACGCCATAGAAATGCCGACCACCTTTGGCGTACCCAAAGGACTGATCAATGCGGTACTGGCCGGCGGAGCCGACCGGTTAACGGAGGCTTTAGAAGAAATGGAAGACGATGAAGAGGAAGGCTGGCGGTCCCTGCAGGAAAATAAGATATCTGATAAAGATATGGTTATCGGGATATCAGCGAGTGGCACGACGCCTTATGTTTTGGCAGCACTTGAAAGTTGCCAGAAAAACAGCATTCCAACCGGTTGCCTTGTCAGCAATCCGGATTCTCCCATTGCTGCAAAGGCGGATTATCCTATAGAGATTGTCACCGGGCCAGAATTCATTACGGGTAGCACCCGTATGAAATGCGGCTCAGTACAGAAAATGGTATTTGATATGATCAGCACCACGACCATGATAAGACTCGGCCGTGTAGAAGATAACAATATGGTCCATGTCCAACTCATTAATAACAAAATAACTGACCGTGCGGTAAAGATGCTGATGCAGAAAGCGGATATTGCGGATTATGACGCAGCCAGAATCTTG
>DATJDF010000004.1:0-2281 GCA_035497555.1 Arachidicoccus sp.
ATAATACCTTACAAAAGAAAACGATGGAAATAATACGCCACAATGAACGAAAACTTTCCAGCTTATCCTAGGATTTACCCCCCACGAAAGCTCTTATAATCTAACACAAATCCTAAACTGGCGGAAGATATAACTTGTATAATAACCAAAAAAATGATCGCATGGACTGCAAGTATTCAAAGTGGATACTTACTAATTGAACTAAATCTACTAACTTTCTATTCTATTTTTAAACTCTGAACTGGATTCGTCTGGGCAACATTTAGGGAATTACTATTTCTCTTGCTTATAATTGAACTCTATTTACCTTTGCATATTATAAACGATTGTAAACAAAGCGGTTAATACGCCAGGAGATAATGTAGAACAATTCCAACTGTACATTCATGGAAGATGCCATATTCCCCAATAAAAATTTAAAATTAAGCTTGTTATGAAAAATCAAATTGAAATCTATCAAACCGGTGACGGCCAAACACAAATTGAGGTAACCTTTGAACAGGATACAGTTTGGCTAACTAATAATCAATTAGTTAAAATTTTTGCCTCTAGTAAAGCTAATATCAGCGAACACATTTCAAATATTTTCAATTCCGAAGAGCTGGATGAGAAGTCAACCGTTCGGAATTTCCGAACAGTTCAAAAAGAAGGAGCAAGGAATGTGGAACGAGACCGGACACATTATAATTTAGATGTAATAATCGCGGTAGGCTATCGAGTTAATTCAAAGCAAGGCACACAGTTCCGGCAATGGGCAACACAACGGCTGAAAGACTACCTGGTTCAAGGTTACGCCATCAATGAAAAACGCTTGACCCAAAAACAGCAAGAGATCCAAACACTAAAAGACGGCATCCGCATATTGAGCCGGGTCATAGAAGGCAAGTTAGAAGAAACAAATGTAAAATGGCTCGAACAATTTGCAAAAGGCTTGGAACTGTTGGATGACTACGATCACGAGCAATTGGATAAGAAAGGATTAACGATTCGCCAAGCCATATATCCTGAAAATGCAGAGTACCGGCAGCTTATTGATACCATGAAGATGGATTTTGAATCAGCCGTATTCGGTATGGAAAAAGACGGTAGCTTTGAAAGTGCTATTGCACAGATAGGCAAAGGTTTTGGAGACAGCGACTATTATCCTTCTCTTGAAGAGAAAGCAGCCACATTATTGTATCTGATAGTAAAAAACCATGGATTTGTAGACGGAAACAAGCGAATTGCAGCAGCCTCTTTTCTTATGTTCCTCTCAAAAAATAAATTGCTTTACAAAAGTGATCAAAAAACAATCATAAGCAATGAAGCTCTAGCCAGTCTTACACTATTTGTTGCTTCCAGTAAACCAGAAGAAATGGAAACGGTAAAAAAATTGATCGTTAGTGTATTGAACCGAAATCAAACCGTCTAATATTTAATAAACCAGAGAGAGGCATGATGGTATACATTATTACCAGTAAACCAGGATCCTGAAATTGATTTTGAAGATAAACATACCGTCAAAATCTATCATGAATCTGTTGCAGCAATACTTAAACAACCTTACCCAAAGCGCAACGAGCATAAGCAATCAATAATTTGACGGGATTGAACAAAGCTGTTTTGCAGAAATTTGTTCGACATTGTCACTCAACTGAAATCCTACACGCTTATACTTTTTCTCGCCAGCAATCTGAAGTTTCAGAAGTATTACTGCACGAATAAAGCCAGATTCGTTTTAACTTACAATATAATGAAAATACAAACTATCAGATTAACTCTACGAGATCTCCTACATAAAGATCTTGACAATATTCATGAATTGCTGTCTTCACCAGAAACTGATCAATATAACACTTTAGGCATTCCCGAAAATGTAGAAACTACCAAAAATATATTAACGGAATGGGTGATTAATTAAAAGAAAAAATTGCCCGTCAAAGGCCATTGGGTAGATAATTATTTCTACGCAATTTTAGAAGATGATTTACCAGAGTTTAATGCTGAAGCGATTGATTAATCAACGATTCCTCTGATCATATGGAATCGGGAGTAATTCCCAGAAACAAATTTGAGAAGTTTTATCCTATAGCCTTATTTAACTATACAACCAGGTTAAGCCCAAATAAAACATTATCTATTAATAGAAGTATACGCTTAGCCTTCCATATCAAGCACAAAAAAAGCCTCAACAAATAAATGTTGAGGCTTTCAAATAAATATGGCAGCTACCTACTCTCCCAGGGATTGTACCCAAGTACCATCGGCCATGAGGGGTTTAACTACTCTGTTCGGTAAGGGA
>DATJDF010000005.1:0-6598 GCA_035497555.1 Arachidicoccus sp.
CGTCCGGTCTAAAACCAAATAACCCCTCCATAAGAGACCTGGCAGCAACCCCAATAGGATCTGCAAAATCGCGGTAGAGTTCACCTCTTCTGGCGTCATAATAGGAAAGCTGTTCAAAGCCACCTGGGCTCGCCCCAAGAAATAGGGATGCCGTAAGTGCAGATTTCCAAAGTTGAAATCCCCGTTCCTTTGCCCCGCCCAGCCAATACCCGAGTGCCATATTCAGATTCTCTGCCAGGGCCACATTATTGACAGACCATGTATAAGGTTGCCAATTGGTGGTGGATAAAAGCCAAAGGCTGGTATCCTTTAAACCGGTAGCCCTAACTGGAATATGTGGTATAAACCGGTCCGCATAATCCAGTACCTGATAGGCCTGGAAAGGATCGGGTAAGCCAGATTCAATACTATGATAAAGGGTCCAGAGCCCCGGCGAAGGATGTAGATTCTGCTGCCCAAACCGGTCTTTATATTCTGCATACACCCCGGCCCCGGGCATCCATAATTCTTTATTTACAGCTGCTCTGATTTGAGTTGCTTTCGCCTGATAAGGTTTTGGATCCAGACCCAGTTTTGCAGCCAGTACAGCCGCCAGTCGGTTAGCCCGGTAATTATAGGCAGTGGAATGGGTTACGGCTCCCCCATTATACCCTAGCGCATCGCTTGCCCATATACAGGCATAGGCATCAAAGAGTCCATCACTGTCTGCATCAAAATTTCGATCTTCCCATTTTAAGCTAAGTGCAATCACTGGCCACATTTTACGCAGAAAGGCAGTATCACCCGTGTAATTAAAATGTTGGAGAAGTTGATCGATATAAACAAGATTCATGTCATAATGGTGTGGTCGGATATCACCGTTCGGATTACGGGCAATATAACCCGCACTGAACATTGCTGTTCCCATCTTTTCCAATTGCCGGGCATGGTTTCTGGAACTGTCAAACAGGACCGGTCCCTTTTCAGGAGATTTAACCTGAGACAATCCGTAACTACTAAAATGCTCACTGGCCCGGTCATGCCAACCCAGGGCGTCAGCAGCATAAGGTCCGCGCCAGGCTGGCAGCCGCATACGCCAGGCTACCGCACCATGAAGGTAAGTAGGCGCTTCCCAAATAGCATCAGCCGCGGCACTAAGGACTCCACCCAGGCAGTTGATATAAGGATCAGGCGTGGAAATCCTAATTCGGTTCCCCAGAGATTCAGCAGCAGATTTTGCGGCCTCATACAACGCGGCGCCGTTACTTTTATTTTTGGTGGCAACACGACGGCCCATCGATTTCGCCGATACGGTATCCTGTGTTTGAATTTTACCCTCTTTTACGGGCGTAAATTCCCAGACCGCATATTTCGTTTGCCCCGTTGCAAGCGCAAAGTTGACCAGAAGTGCTGGATGTGAAACTTCGGTTGTAACGCGCTGCCCCTTTGCATTTTTCTTTTCTAAGTCTATCCGCTGATTGGAATTCAGTCTTAAAGTATTCAATAGCCCGGAGCTGACTGTTTTTTTTGTTCTGATCTGACGATCTTCCACCGGTCCAATTAGATCGGCCGGTATCACAGTAAGCTGAGCTCCTGCAGGGAACTGACCACTGATCAGATGTGTCGCTGGTTTTGTAACGGAAGAAGCTGTAGCCTTGGCTTCTCTTCCGTACTGCAAAATAAATTGATTGCCGTTTATCTGATAACGATTTGCCTGGCAGTTTTTAACTTTAAAATCAAAAGAGCTTTCAGGATCTGCACCGATATCTCCGCTCCTGCTGAATTTCTCGGCGGATACGCCGCCATAAACTATTCCAATTGAGCACCCTTTCGGCAAACTTTCTCCTGAAATCGCAAAAACAGCCCCTTCTCGATCCGCCAGAGCATAAAGATCCAATTGCAAGCTGCCTTTGCCAAGTAACCGATCATGGATAATATAACGCAGATGGCCAGCATCAAAAATTGTTTCAATTTTGTCAGCTGCTGTCAGCCAGATCGCAACAGGTCTTACCCCAGACTGTTTCTGAGCGTTCAGCTGCGCTTTTTCAGTTGCATTTATTTGCAACAGAAAACGAATATTCCCACCCATACCTGGCAGGTAAAAGGAGAATTCCGGCTGGTCACCTCCTTCTACTCTAAATGCAGTATTCGTTCCATATAATGCCCGATTAAACCTGCGTGTCCCGCTGTTTAACACAAAAGATTTACCTACTGGAAGGTAATGCATTATGCGTTCTGTAGCAAAGCGGGCCTTGATCATACCAGCGCCTGTTGGCACGGAGGTCTCCAGGACTGACTTCGCAATTGGTTTCTGATCAAAGGCAGATTGCGCCTTTGTTAAAATGGGTACAAATAACATGACCAACCCAATCAGTAACACCACTTTGTTGTAGCTATTCCAACTTACAGTCATCCTTCGTAGGCCAGTCAAATTGCAAGGCCAAGACCACTGCTCTACCCTTTCTCCTTTGCCAGATAAAGGCTTTAGCCAAATCAGGAGCAGCCGAGAAAATTTCCGGCTTTGTGTCCGGTTTCTTCTCGCAGGTTCACAGCAGGCATAAGGATAAGCGTTATAGTGGCGGATCATAATAAATATTTTGTATTGCAGGAGGTAGATAGGTGAACTATGTCATTTTATGATTGATTATTTACGTTTTATATATCCATGCTTCTGATCGAATATAAATGGCCTGAACTTTCTATGTTTTTAATCTGTCTTATTTTTTTATTTCTGAATACGGGCCGCATAAATATCTGAATGGCCTTCAAAGTTCGCCCGGAAAATAATCCATTTGCCATCTGGGCTATAATGAAGATTAGGTTCCAGTTGGTAATCATGCGCACTCATATCCACTAGTTTTTCAGAAACGAACCGGTCTCCAGCCGGTCTGAATAAATATATCCACTTACCATCTTTTGCATTAGCCACAGAGCGTGGTCCGCCACCATCCCCTGCAAATGTTTTCTGATCCCAGGCGGAAGTATAATGAACTGACCACTCATCTCGGGTTAAATTAAATCGGGTTTCTTTCTGTGTTAAAAGATTCACGCCACCGACCAGAAATTTTTCCCCTCTGGGCATCTGCAAATCAAACCAAATAAATTTACCGTCTGAACTGAACCATTCATGGCCTGCAATTTCTCTTTCCATTGATCGTTTATGGATAAGAACAGGCGGTTGCGTATCACTTAAGTTTATCGTCCAAATCCGGTCAACTTTATGCCAGGGTCCCTCATGACAGAACATCAGTAAATTCGGATCGGTCGGTGAGAACTGTACATGATTGAGCCAGGCACTGTCAGAAAATACTTTCTGAAGCTGTCCGGTTTTAAGCGATATAGTCAGTAGGGTCCTGGGGAGCCTGGCTTCATAAATCCGGTTAAAATAATCATGTTTGCCTGGATATTTTTTATAAATTGCCGCCTCTTCCTTTGTCGAATGGACACCTCCCAGTAAACTACCATCCGCATTGACAGTTGTTATACTGCCCGAATAATCTTTCGGAAAGACAAATACAACGCGCGTTGCTCCGGTCTTTACTTCTACGCCAAAAACAGTATCTTTAATCTGGTAGTAAGCCTCGTGGTTTACTTTGCTGACGATCTCCCCAGACATCATCCCAGCCGCGTGTGTAAGCTGTGACACCTTCCCTGTTTTGAAGTTATAGGTATAAATCTGCCTCGAATAAGGCCTTGCGTCACCATCTGCACGCTTAGCCTTCTGTGCGGCCGGATCGTCTTTTTCGTTAAAAGTGGTTCCATAAAATATCATAAGATCACCCACAAACGGATTGTTGTGAAAATAGAAACTTTTAAAATCCCCCTTCAGTGCCGGATTAGGATCCTGCTCATTACCCGGTGCATAATGGAGTAATTTAACGATCTGGTGGCCGGTGCGGCTATCAATCCACTGATTAGGCATCATACCAGAGCCAGTTTTCTTTTGGCCCTGCGCCTGGGTGAATTTGCAGCATATCAAAGCTACAAGTAGAAAGCCGCAGGCTGCGCATTCAGAAACGAAATTACGGATGACCATTTGTTGTTAATTTATGTCTGACTGAATGATTTTGTCTTAGTTAAATTTCCGCTATCACCAATTATTCATCATAACCTGGATTCTGAGTATATAACCCGGGATGCTTCACCATTTCTGACTGCGGCACGGGGTAGATCACTGCATTATTTGTAATGGGTTCCACCCGGTGATTCAAAGCATCCTCAGCCAGTCTGAAGGCTTCCATATGTTCCACTAATTTACCTGAACGCTGCAGATCAAACCAGCGGGTTCCTTCTTCAAAAAATTCTTTACGTCTTTCTGCAAATAACTGGTCCAGTGTAATACCGCTAACCGGACTGTTGTCTCCTGCCCTGATCCGGACTTTATGTACAATATCATCTACCTCAGACTGGGTCCCACCGCCGCCATGTAAGGTACATTCTGCACGTAACATAAGGACATCCGTATAACGTAAAACAGGAAAATTAACACCCCAGTCTGTTCTGCCGGTACCATAACGGGCTGGATCCACCCACTTGATATAAAACGGGTAATCGTAGGTAACGGGATTGGAAGAAGTATTATCTACATAACCATCACCGATTCCAAAATTTGCCCTTACATCACCCGGCGCAAATACACTTCTGAAACTGTTCGCCAGTGGTCTTTGATAATTTGATCCCTGTGCAGAGAAACCGATGGATTTAAAATAACCATCCGGAGTCAGTATCCATACAAAAGAACCACCAGTGGCATTGTCACCTGAGCTGTATTCTACATCAAAAATAATTTCTTTATTATGCTCTGTACGAAATATTGTACTATAATCCGCTTCCATGGCAAACCCGCCTTTTTCTGCAATTTCATTCAGTAAACTATAGGCCTTCGCCCATTCATTTTTAGCCAGTCCTGGCCCCTTTATATTATAAGTAGGTCCGGACATCGCCATATACACTTCAGCCAGAATACCTTTAGCGGCCCATTTCGTTACACGCCCTAGTTCCTTAGCGGGATAACTGGCTGGTAAATTTGCAGCCGCATACTCAAGGTCACTGATGATAAAATCATACACTTTTTCTACCGGTTCACGGGGATAATCGACACCCTGTTCAGCGACCAGACTTTTATCCACAATGGGTACCGGCCCGTACCAGCGTACAAGATCAAAATAACAAAAAGCTCTGAGAAAACGCGTCTCTGCTGTATACCTTGTTACCAGGCTATCACTGTTAACAATCGCCTTTCCTTTTTCCTCCAATTTTTCCAGTAGTAGATTGGCCTTGGCTATCGCGGCATAGTCATTCACCCAGGCTTCGCTGACATAAGTATTGTTGCCGATGGTGCTCTGGAAATCATTAATGCCTTCCCAGTCACGGGCACCATCTGTGATCGCATAGAGGTTATCACTTCTGGTTTCTCCAAGATTCATTAAACGGTCCGGGTAACCATAACTATTGCCCTTGGTGGCGCCACGTAAAGCAACCCCATACACGCCACTGACAGCCATTTGAAAATCTCTGGCTGTAGCAAAATAAGTGTCGGTAGTTACGGTAGATAGTGGGTTTTGATCCAGGTCCTTAAAACAGGAAGACAGCAGGATCAGCATTGAAAATAATAGGAGTCCTATGGATTTCATTGTAAGTATTTTTAAGAGGGATTAATTTGTTGGGGCATTAAAAATTTATGTTTAAGCCAATGACCACATTTTTAGCGATCGGTAGACCACCGTAATCACCAGGTAACGGATAATTAGAGTTGCTGCTTAAATTGGCATTCTGTGCTTCCGGGTTAAAGCCACCTGTATATTTATTAATGTAAATAAGATTCTCTGCTGACAGATAAATCCTAGCGTTTTCTATGATGGTACTTTTAGCCAGTTTACTCAGATCATAGCCCAAAGTAACATTACGCAGACTGTAATAATCGGAGGAATAAAGCCAATCCGTATTAACCGGAGCGGCGTAGGATGTTTTGTAATTACCGCGCACCGCGGGATCTACATCAAGTACGTTTTCACCCATAGAAACACCTACTCTGTTAATAGCTCTGCCAAGCAGTGAGTATACTTTGCCGCCGTTTTGCCCCTGAATTAAGAAGGAGAGATCAAATCCTTTAAATCTAAAGGTATTGGTAATCCCCCAAAAAAGGCTGGGGTTCGGATGACCGACGACAACTCTGTCTGACCCAGTGATCTTCCCATCTTTATTCGCATCAATATAGCGTGCATCACCGACCTTCTGTCCACTGACAATCGGGTAGCCATTATCTATATCCTGCTGGGAAAGAACACCGTCCTGTTGAACGACAAATATGGTATACATAGGTAACCCCACCTGCATGATGGCATAGGCATCGCTTGTAAAGGAACCGTTGATTTCAATACGGGACTGATCTCCATCTAACTGACGAACCTCATTTTGGTTATGACTCAGGTTAAGGGATGTTTCCCATGAGAAGCCGCCTCGTTTAATATTATGAGAACGCAGTTCCAGTTCCCATCCCTTATTCATTACCTCGCCGATATTAGTCAGGTAGTTGGTATAACCAGTGGCTGCAATTACCGGCAAATTCAATAATAGACTTGTATTTTTCTTGGTGTAATAATCCACAGATCCATTAATA
>DATJDF010000006.1:0-3882 GCA_035497555.1 Arachidicoccus sp.
ATAGAACGAAAACCACTGATGTTATGCGACATGCTCCTAAAATTAATGAAAAGAGCTAATAAAAGTTGGATCAGTATACAAATTTATCAGTCTCCGGGTCGAGACCTTCTGTTGAAACGTAGCTGATTTGGCTTGATCTAAGCCAACCTATTTAGAAAACCCAGTAGTCAAGCCGTGACACTACCTCCTAATTAACTCGATTCTTGGGTAATGCAACTAAAAATTTTCTATTAATTCCTTAGATTTCGTCCTCTTTTTTTTCTGTATTCCTTATCTTTATCGCTCATTAATGCACAAAGCATTGATAATCTAACGTCCTGATTAACCTCTGAATATCACTGCATGGAGCAATTTGTTCAACATATCATTCAAGAGTTTCAATTACCCTTATCCAGTCCTGTATTAATTTTTTCCCTAATACTACTTATCATCCTTTTTGCACCCATTGTGCTCAAAAAGTTTAATCTGCCCGGTATTATAGGTCTAATTATTTCTGGCGTCATCATAGGCCCCAATGGTCTGGATATTGTGGCCAACGATTCCGCAATCCATTTATTCTCTACCATTGGCATCCTCTATATCATGTTCATAGCTGGTTTGGAGCTGGATTTGCAACAATTTAAAAAACATAGGAATAAAAGCATCGTATTTGGTTTATTTACCTTTTTCTTTCCCTTAATAATCGGCTATCCTGTTTGTCGCTACCTGTTGGGATATGACTTTAATGCCAGCTTTTTAACGGCCAGTATGTTTGCCACGCACACGTTAGTGGCATATCCTATCGTAAGCAAGCTGGGCGTTTCTAAGAATACAGCGGTGGCCATTACAGTAGGTGGTACTATACTTACGGATACTGCTGTTTTGATCATTTTAGCGGTGATTATGGGCAATAGTAAAGGTGGTCTAACTAAAGAATTCTGGATAAGCCTGCTGGTTTCTCTAATTCTTTTTTCTGCATTCATGTTCCTAATTATACCCAGAATCGCCAAATGGTTCTTCCAGAAAATGGAAAGTGAAAAACACGCCCATTACATATTTGTATTGGCCGTGGTATTCTTTTCGGCCTTTCTGGCCGAGGTCATTGGCCTGGAACCGATCATAGGTGCTTTCGTTGCGGGCTTGGCGCTCAATAAACTGATACCTTCCTCTTCTGCACTGATGAACCGAATTGAATTTATAGGCAATTCCTTGTTCATACCTTTCTTTCTTGTGGCAGTTGGCATGCACGTAAATGTCAAAGTTATATTTTCCGGTCCCTGGGCCCTTATCATTGCGGGCACTTTAACCGTAGTAGCGGTAACCGGTAAATGGGTCGCTGCCTGGGCAACCCAACATATATTTAAATACTCTGCCGAACAACGTGGACTGATTTTCGGGCTAAGTGGCGCACATGCCGCTGCCACACTGGCCGTTATTCTTGTCGGGTATCAAGCGGGCATTCTGGATGAAAATATATTAAACGGAACCATCATATTAATATTAATCACCTGTATCATCGCTTCGCTGGCGACAGAAAAGGCAGCAAAAAAAATACTCATTCAGGAAGATAATAAAAAAGAGGAGCATGATAGTGCCGCTGTTCCTATAAAGGAACATATAATGGTTACTGCCACTAAAGCAAACAACTTCGAGAAGCTACTTGAATTTGCCTTGCTGATCCGGGACAAAAAATCAGATTACCCGATTACCATCCTTTCAGTAGTGCCCAACAATGAAGAGGCCGAAGAAAATATAATGCGGTCCCGTAATAAATTGCAATCCTACATACAATTGGTATCCGCAACAGAAATAAAAGCGAATATTATTGCCGCCATTGACCATAATGCCGCTAGCGGCATCGCCCGTGCAGCGAAAGAAACCATGGCGGATATTGTTATTACTAATTGGCCTAGCAGGGCAAAGATTTTAGATCTCTTTATTGGAGAAGAAATGGAAAGTATCACCAGAAAAGTAGATAAAAACCTTTTTATCGGTCAATTCCAGGGGCCGCTCGTGGCCCATAAACGCATTGTCATCGCTACACCACCGCTGGCTGAACTTGAAAAAGGGTTTGATCTTTGGGTACGTAAAGTCATCCGTCTGGCGGAGGAACTCAGCCTGCCGATCTTTCATCACGGTCATTATCATACGCACAGTGCCTTCCAGCAGAAAATCCACAAGGGTAGTTTAAACATATCTTATTTCTACCACGGCTTCGAGGACTGGGATAATTTCTCCGGGTTCACCCGTTTTGTACACTCAGATGATCTATTTATATTAGTGGCCTCCAGAAGTGGCTCCGTTTCCTATCTGAACGTACATGATCACCTGCATTTTAAATTGGATAAATATTTAGAGCATAATAGTAAAATTATTATTTATCCTAAACAGGATGGCTTTATTGTCAACAATGATAACTATGAAGAAATTAACCTAAGTCCACTCACCAGAGGCATTGATGCCTTTGAATTGCTTGGAAAAGGGATCCGGGATTTCTTTGGTAAAAAGCAACCTTAGGTTGTGGGTAGGTAACAAATGTTGCTTCTCATTCAAACAGGCATAAGGCCACAGCATAAGTTTCTAAAAAAGACATAGAACTAATTGATGTCTTTTTGCCTGCCTGCGGTCAATTGTTCCAACAGTTTTTCATTAAATGCCGGCAGGTCATCCGGGTATCTGCTGGTAATCAGGGATTGATCCACTACGACTTCCCTGTCTGTCCATTTAGCGCCTGCATTACGCAGATCAGTTTTCAGGGAAGGATAAGAGGTCAGTTCCTTTCCTTCCAATAGTCCGGTTTCTATTAATGTCTGTACTCCGTGACATATGGCTGCAATAGGCTTACCCGCTTCGCTGAATTTTAATAAAAAATCTACCGCCCCCTTGTTCATTCTAAGCTTATCAGGATTCATAACGCCACCGGGTAAAACCACTGCAATATAATCATCTGGATCTGCCTCAGATAATGTTAGATCCACTTTAAGTTCTACCCCCCAATCACCGTCATGCCAACCGCGAACGGTCTTTCGATCCGGGGAAATTATATCGACCTGAACGCCTGCTTGTTCGAGTGCCGCCTTGGGGCTGGTTAATTCAGATTGTTCAAAACCTGTTTCTGTCAAAATAGCGACCTTCTTGCCTTTGATATTTGTCATAACTGATATTTTCAATGGTAACTAAATAGGCTTTTAAATAACGTATATTTTTGTTCTTTCTAATACGTCTCTATCATCTTTGCGCAAGAGACGTACCAGAATTACAGGATCTAACCGGCCATACCAACTCACACCACATTCTGCTCAGAATCATGATCAAAATGGCGGATTTTTGGCTTAATGTTTTCAATAGATTTTATATTTGTTGGCAAATCAGTAAAATATGCTATGGTGCATTACGCTATTTGATGACAATTTATTATACAGAAAACAAACTGGGCTTCTCTGCTCATTTATGAAGTAAACGACAATTACTACGCTGTCTAAAAAAGAAATAATTGAAATATAATGATTACAAAATCAAACAGCCTTCCTACTGCAGGGCTTATTACTATTAAGGAGAATGGGATACTGCTGGCATACAGTACAAACAAGCAGGCATGGTATCTTCCAGGAGGCAAAATAGATCCAGGAGAGACTGCTGAAAATGCACTGATCAGGGAGGTTTACGAAGAATTGGGGGTTACACTGACAGCACGCAGCCTAACTTACTATTGCCATATTTCTGCACCCGCCTATGGAGAAAATAACAACCTCATCATGGAGCAGGAATGTTTTTTGGGTCAATTTGAACAGCAAATTCGGCTGACCAATGAAATTGAGGATGTCCGCTTATTTACCCAGGAAGAGTATTTGTTAGAGCCCGTCCAGGTAATTGGCGTCCATATGGTTTTTAAAAACCTAATCA
>DATJDF010000007.1:0-4825 GCA_035497555.1 Arachidicoccus sp.
GTAAGGGGCGGGAGTGCGGACCAGAATCTGATCTTACTGGATGAGGCTACCGTATACAATGCATCACATTTGCTGGGATTTTTCTCTTCTTTTAACTCCGATGCCATTAAAGACCTGACACTTTACAAAGGGGCCATGCCGGCTAAATATGGTGGCAGGCTCTCCTCTGTTGTGGATATCACAATGAATGATGGTAATGACCAGACATTCCACGGAAATGGCGGGCTGGGGCTTATCGCCTCCAGATTTACGGCGGAAGGGCCAATTGTACCGAATAAAGGCTCTTACATTATCAGCGGCAGAAGATCCTACGCCGATCTCTTTTTAAAATTGTCTAATGATTCTTCCATTAATAACAATACCCTTTATTTTTATGACCTGAATGTCAAAGCCAATTATACGCTTAACCAGAACAACCGGCTGTATCTATCCGGTTATTTTGGTAAGGATAAAATAGGCATCGGCGGCCAGTTCGGGATTGATTACGGAAATACTACTGCCACTGCCAGATGGAATCATTTGTTTAATGGCAGATTGTTCTCAAATACATCTTTTATTTACAGCAATTATAAATATAATATTCATATTGAATCCGGGGTAAATGACCTAATCATCCAATCTAAAATAGAGGACCTGGCGCTCAAGGAAGATTTCCAGTATTTTGTGGGTAACAACAATAAAATCAATTTTGGTTTTGATATCATCCACCATACGATTAACCCTGGTGTAGTGGACGCTTCCAGCACTTCAAGTTATAATTCCCAGACTTTACAGAACCGGTATTCCCTTGAAAGTGCGGCCTATCTATCTAACGATTTAACCCCAAGTCAAAATATCAAAATAAATTATGGCTTGCGTCTGTCAGCCTTCAGTGTGCTGGGGCCTGGCACTTTTTATAATTATGATGCATTAGGCAATACGGCCGACTCCATGAGCTATGGAAAGGGTAAATTTGTAAAAACCTATCTGCAGCTTGAACCACGCTTTTCGGCCAGTTTCAAATTGAGTCCGGTTAATTCAATAAAAGCGTCTTATACCAGAAATGTGCAGAACCTGCATTTGCTTTCCAATTCAGCATCTACCAATCCCACCGATCTTTGGATCGGCAGCAGCCCCAATGTTAAGCCTGAGATAGCTGACCAGTTTTCAATGGGTTATTACCGGGATCTTAATCATGGCCAGTATGAATTCTCCTCTGAAGTGTATTATAAATTACTGCAGAACCAAATTGATTATAAAGACGGCGCCGAACTCAGGGCCAATGAACATGTGGAATCACAACTTCTTTTCGGTAAAGGCCGTGCCTATGGGCTCGAACTTTTCCTTAAGAAAAAAACGGGCAGATTGACCGGTTGGATTAGTTACACATTATCCAAATCTGAACGCAGCATCGAAGGTATAAATGATTTCAAGTGGTACGATGCAAAACAGGACCAGACCCATAATGTGGCTATTGTCGGGATGTATAAATTGAATAATAAATGGTCCTTTTCGGGCAACTGGGTGTATAATACCGGCAATGCTGTTACTTTCCCCAGTGGCAAGTACGGCGTAAATGGCCAGACCGTCTTTTATTATACGAATAGAAATGGCTACCGGATGCCTGCCTATCACCGCCTTGATCTCGCCGCGACGCTGGAAGGAAAACAAAAGGAGCACTGGCAGAGCAGCTGGACTTTTTCCCTCTACAATGTCTATGGACGAGAAAATGCCTATAGTATTCAGTTCGAAAATGATCCCGGCGATCCTTCTAAGACAAGAGCCGTGCAGACGACCTTATTCAGGTGGCTGCCTGCTGTGACGTACAATTTCAAATTTTAACTGAATAATTATTTTTAAGAAAGCCAAATTAAATCGACGAACCGCATAGTCAGCATACTATGTAGTCATTCAAACTTTAGATAATGAAAGCATCTACTTCTTATAGCTTACTTTTCTCGCTCACTTTATTTACCTGGATTTTTGTCAGCTGTACAAAAACCATCAATGTAAATTTAAATGATGCAGATCCACAACTGATCATTGAAGGTAAGGTGCTGGACGGGCCAGGGCCTTACTTCGTTAAATTATCAAAATCTGTTAATTTCAACGAAAGTAATAATTTTCCACCTGTTTCAGGCGCAATCATTAGCATCACGGATCAAACCGCGCAAGAGTCGGATGAACTGACCGAAACAGTACCGGGCACCTATACAACAGACAGTCTCATTGGCGTCCCTGGACATATCTATCAGCTATCCGTATATGTAGAAGGCAAAAATTATTTATCGACATCCCAGATGCCCCAAAGAGTTGCACTTGATTCTGTTACTTTCCAGCAACTGAATATTTTTGGTGACGAAAGCATTTTTGCCGTCAGCAATTTCAAGGATCCGGTGAATGTCAAAAACTATTATACTTTCGTAGAATACATTAACGGAAAACAATATACCAAAGCCACCTTTGTTTTTGACGACCGGCTCAGTGACGGCAGACAAATCGCCCAGGAACTATTTACGGACAGCGCCTATATTCAAAGAGGGGATACGGTCGCATTACAGATGAATGGGGTAGACAAGGGGGTGTATCAATATTTTAATACTTTGCTGATGGCCGGTGACCCGCAGGCAGGCACACCCGCTAATCCGGTCAGTAATATCACCGGTGATAAAAAAGCACTTGGTTATTTCAGTGCGCAGACGACACAGCAACTGGAAGCTGTCGTCCGCTAACCGGTGAAGTGACAACTGTATCAAATTCCAAAGAAAAAAGATCAATTTTTAGTAGGAGCCTATCTGAACAAGCCGGTCCATTAATAATGGCGAACGAATATCTATGCTCAAAAGGTCTCATCCTATAAATTATGGCCAGAATTCATCATCATCCATGTCTTCCATCATGTTGTCAAGCAAAGAAAACTCCTCCTCCATCCTCGATTGGGTAGCGATGATAGATTTAATTTCGATGATAGAATGGAGATCGTTAGACTTGAGTGCTGAAATGGATTCCTGCATGCTCTGGCCTATGCTTTGTTCATAACCAAGCTTTTCTTTCAGGACCTTCATACTAACCCTTACGCCATAACTTTCAAACTGATCAAGTGCACCATACTGTGGATGGAACTTTAAAGCATCGATCTGTTTTTTTAAATCCCTGACCTGTTCCTGCAAAATATCATTATAGACTTCCAGTCTTTCTTCAGCCAATTCCAGAAGCTGATTATCGGCTTTCTGTATCCATTTAAGCTCCAGACGTAGCAGGGTATGCATATCCCGATTGCGATAGGCCGCTGTCAGTTCCTGCATCAAACTTACCTTTTCCGCTTTTTTGCTTTCATCTGTTTCCAGGTCAGGATGAAATAGTTTGGCGAGTTGCTTATAGACAATGGAGATGTTTTTTTGCTGATCCGATGCTGCTTTCTTTTCCAGTAATTCGTTTTGGAGATCCTTTGCCGATTTTGATGTACTTCCTTTCTGGAATTCAAATGAATCTCCAGCTTGCTGCTGCTCCTGGTCAAAATTTTTATCGTTATCATTGAGGTGCCTTAACAGAAAGGCCTGTAGCGCCTCGAAGGTCTTAATCGCAGCAAATTCCTGCTCATTAAAATGAATGCCCTCATCATCAAAACGCTGTTCTGCAAAAGCCTTAGCCATTTCAAATGCCATCTCCATATCTTCAGCCGCTTGCTCGTCATAACTGTTACCGGTTAATTTCGTGTAAATGGCTTTTATCTCCTCATCCGGGTCTTGTTCTATTTTTAGAACTATATTAAGTTGATCAGTGACGATCCTTCTGAGTCGATGATGTTCGTCCTTGGTTAATTCCCGTCTTTTTCTTTTACAGTAGGGGAACAAGGCTTTGATCAATGTAATACGCAAACTAAGGTTTTTCGATTCTAATGGAACAATGTTACCCCTATAAAAATCCATAAATTTATCCAGTTTTGCTCCGGTACGGGACATTTTTATTTGCAAGGCCTCGATTTGTTGTACAAAATAATTAAACCTTTCTTGTGCCGGGGTCAGTTTACCGGCCTTTTTCGGCTGAATAACCAGGGCTGAAGTTATTTTATTAATAGAATTTACCATTGATGGTTTGACTTTTCTCTCTTTAAGAGCCTATTTATTAAATCAGATTCTGTTTTCACTCCTGGCAAAATAACAAATTAATCACCAGACCGGCAAGGGACCAAAGTCAGATTTGCGCTGAAAAGATCTAGTGATCCTAATTTAACGACCCGCAATTACTTAACTTCGCCTCCTAGTTAATTTGATAATAGAAAACAATGCATCAAAAACGACAACCCCAACAATCATTTGGTTATTCCCTTTTCAGCAACCTTTTGCTATTCGTAGTATTTACGATCTGCCAGCTTTCCCTGAAAGCGCAGTCAGAGATATTACAAGATGAAGCAATAGGAAAGTATGAACTCAATTCAGGCTGGGTTTGCAAGAAAGCCAGCGATATAGTTAAGCAAGGAAAAAAAGATACGAACTGGAAAAAAAGTAATTTCCCGTTGAAAGGCTGGATGAAAGCTACCGTCCCCGGGACTGTGCTAACTACATTACTCAATAATAAATTAGTGCCTGATCCATTTTACGGGATGAACAATGAACGAATCCCGGATATTTATGATGTCGGCAAATCCTATTACACCTATTGGTTTGTGCGGGATTTTGAAATCGAACCGGCTAAAAAGGAGCAGCAGCTATGGTTGCATTTTCGTGGTGTCAATTACGGCTTTGACGTTTACTTGAACGGTGTCAAACTCAATAAAACGGTGCAAAAAGGTATGTTTATGCGCCGGGTGTTTAATATCACGAAAGCCGTTTCAGAAAATGGCCAT
>DATJDF010000008.1:0-9923 GCA_035497555.1 Arachidicoccus sp.
GAACAATACCTGCTTTATCAACTTTAAAGGCAATTTTACCGCCTTTAACGTCATTGACAGCTGCTGCAACATCATTGGTTACGGTACCAGTCTTTGGGTTAGGCATCAGGTTTCTTGGTCCCAGCACTTTACCTAAACGACCTATTTTCGGCATGACGGAAGGCGTTGCGATAATTACATCTACATCTGTCCAACCACCATCAATTTTTGTGATAAATTCATCCAGACCAACAAAGTCAGCGCCTGCTTCTTTTGCAGCTGCTTCTTTGTCCGGTGTGCAAAGTACAAGAACACGTTTTGTTTTACCTGTACCGTGTGGTAAGGTAACAGTGCCACGTACCTGCTGATCAGCTTTCTTTGGATCCACACCCAAACGGATGTGAACATCAACGGAGCTGTCAAATTTTGTTGTATTGGTCTCTTTAACCAATGCAGAAGCTTCATTAAGGGAATACACCTTGTTGATATCAACTTTCGCTTCCGCTACTTTTCTTTTTTTAGTAATTTTTGCCATTACAAATGAGTTTTAAGGATAAGAATTAATTTTCCCAGGGTGCAGTGCCGTCAATAGTGATACCTAAGCTACGCGCAGTACCAGCAACCATTTTCATAGCGCTTTCAACGGTGAAACAGTTCAGATCAGGCATCTTGTCATTAGCGATAGCCTCAACCTGTGCCCAGGTCACTTTACCAACTTTGTCACGATTACTTTCCTTAGAACCTTTTTTGATTTTTGCAGCTTCCATTAACTGAACGGAGGCGGGAGCTGTTTTGATAACGAAGTCAAAAGACTTGTCAGTGTAAACAGTGATTAAAACCGGAACAACTTTCCCAGGTTTATCCTGCGTTCTAGCATTAAACTGCTTGCAGAATTCCATAATATTAACACCTTTGGAACCTAGAGCAGGTCCAACTGGAGGTGCTGGGTTGGCTTGTCCGCCCTTAACCTGCAACTTTACGAAACCAGAGATTTCTTTTGCCATTTTAAACTTTTTTTGGTGATAACGTCCTTGCAAAATGCGCAGACTCCCAATTCAATATTCTCTATAAAGAACTATTTGGGGCTGCAAAGGTAAGATAAAATTGCAAAAAAAAATAAATTATGCCGCATTTTATCTAAAATGCCTTATACTCACGCCAGAGATAGGCAAAGATCAGTATTTCCGTGTTAATTTATACCAGCATTCATCACAGTAGCCATCACCTTCTAGGTTATATGTTGTAATTTTGCGGCCGGAAAATGGAACCATTCACTTTTTATCTTGATATATCATGAATTTTTATACCCGTAAACTCATTAAACCCGAAGATCTTAACTCCAATAACACGCTTTTTGGTGGCAGTTTATTGAAATGGATTGATGAGGAAGCTGCTATCTATGCTATTATTCAACTGGGAACCAACAACTGTGTTACCAAATTTATGTCTGAAATTGATTTTATCAGTTCCCCCAGGCAGGGCGATATTATTGAGTTAGGCATCAAGGCCGTCAAATTCGGAACGACTTCCCTCACACTGACCTGCAAGGTCCGCAATAAAATCGATCATGCACTGATCCTGACCATTGACAATATTGTTTTTGTTACAGTCGACGCTTCCGGTAAGCCTGTCCCACATGGGAAAACTGCAATTACCTACACAGATCCGCGACTAAAGGAATAACCGAAGCTATTATCCCCTTCTTACGCCTTGCATTTTATATGCTATAAAACCGGTTCAAAGAGGCTGTGTTGGCTACCTGTCTGAAAGTCCCGCCAGACCCTGCTTAATGCTCCTGATTTTTTGGTGCTGGAGAGCCCGCAGTGGCTATACACCTCGGACACAAGCTCCCGGCAACTGCCTGCAAGTGCCTGTGCGCTGTGGGAAACAGCCGCCGCCTTCTTATGATAGGCAACGGTTTTCGTGATCTTTTTACTTTTAGTACTGGTTAATAGTTTTTCTAATGCATCCACCGCCTGGTGGAGCCCCTGACTGGCTTTTTGCCATTTGGCCAGTTGCCGGCTATAAAATTCGTCATATTTTCCGCCCGTTTGATCCGGTGGGGCTGCTCCGGCTTTTTTGATTTTGAGATAACCTTTTTCCTTCCAGAGCAGCGCGGCCTCTTCCAGAAAATGCAAGGCCATACCGGAAAGACCAGCGGCGATAGTGGCTTCCGCCAGCGCCAGAAACGGAAATTTATAAACAGGGGCCTCTACGACGGGTTTTCCCGGATCGATGTCAAAGCCTCTTACCGGTGAAATAGTAACGCCAGAGACGCTAAAGGATTCACTGGCAGATGCCACCAGTCCAAATGCATCCCAAGTAGGATGAATCTTTACTTCTCCCGGTAACAGACAATAGGCCTTAATCGCTTTCGTTTTCCCTTTGTAACAGTTCGCGGTAAAGACAGTCCCCTGCGGTGCACCTGTGGCATATTTCCAAAATCCGTTAATTTCTAATTGCCCATTCGACAGCAGGGACGTCCTTCCTCCTACTGCACCGCTACCAGCCATGCATGCTTTCTTTTTTGCAAATATTTTAGTGGCAAAAACAGGTTCCATAAAACCTCCGAACCAACCAGCACCACTACATAGTGTAAAAACCCAACCGGCGCTGCCATCCGCCCATCCAATTGCCTCCTCAAACCGCACTATTTTTGTGAGTGGCCATTGAAGTCCCCCATATATCTTGGGCACCAGGGCTTTAAACCACTGCTCGTCATAAAATAATGCCAGTTGCCGGGTGGTTAGCCGGCCGGCCTTTTCTGCCGCGACCGCTTCTGCCCTTATGATTTCAATCCACTGTTTTTTTAATTGCTTTTTGGGATGATTGACTAATTTCATTTTGCTTGGGTGTCTTTTGATGAGCTGCAGCGATAAGATTAGCCAGAAACTTATAGGCAAACGGACTGCCACTGCTCAGCCGTGAAGGTAAGTCAAGGAAGCAATTTATGAAAACACCCTTCCCTATTTTCCTGAGACTGACAGGATAAAGTGCATGCCCATTTTTCAGGGGCTGAACTTTTATAGGGTATAATCCAGACGAATCGAATCCAACATCTCCTAAAGCCATCAGGCCATACCAATGGATAAAATGTGAAGGCTCAATCTTATTGGGATATTGAAGCAGTGCCTGCTGTGTCACCCTGATTTTGACATAATTTGTGTCATTGATGACCAATTTTACACAGGTAGGCACCATCATCGGTAACCCTATTCGTCCAGGTGCACCTGGACTCAGGTTCAAAAGCACCCCGCCCTCCCGGACATAAGTTTTAAAAAGCAGTTGCAATCTTTTTAGTGTCCCTGAATCTGCTACCTGATCATTAGACCTTAAATTGACGACAATAGCATCAAAACGCCGCAAACTGTCTGCAACGTAAGTAGGAAGAGTGGAGTCATTTTCATTTACCGGTAGTGAAATCTTCAGCAAATCAGCCGGCGACGACTCCGTTAACCGAAATCCGAGTTGATGCAGTGCATTTTCCCAAACATCCTCTGACTGCCCGCCGATATAGGCGACCCGGCTGCCCTTTGTTTGGACGCTGTCCGCCACAATAATGGTCTGGCTATGGTAATTGTATAGATTGCCCGGTTGATAGTCATAGCCAACTGTTTTAATATTAGAGGAGAAAGGCGTTGCTCCTTCTTTCATCCGAAGTATAACCTCAGGTTTTAGGATGGGGGTACCAGGATGCCATTTTTTAGCAAGCACCGAATCAAAAAATAAATCTACATGCAGGGTACGGCCCGGCTCGGGGGAAATAAAACTGGCATCCCGGAATAGCGGGGACGCTTCCCCTGACTTGACCTGCTGTTCATTCACCACGGCTTCAATACCCACCTGCCTGATTTTGAACATGGCCAGGGTAGCACTGTCATGATACAGGGTTTTGATCTTTAATTTTAATTTTGGCTTTTTATACGGCCGGGTATCGCCCGTAATATTTGTGAGTAATACATCGGGAGACAGGGTAAGGATAACGGGCTCTACCGTATAAAAAGGATGCGTTACAGGGCCTTTAAAGCGGTCAAATTGCCGGAACACTACCGGAACAGATAAGGCCAGCTCAAAAGAATCCACCATCAAAGAGAGTTCTACATGATAACAACTCGTATCTGTTAACCGGCCCTGCATCGCCTGATCAATCTGATAAGAACCGTCCTGGCGAAAAGGCTTGTTCAGCCAAAAAGGCTGATAGGCCGGCTGTTGTAGGGGTAGATGCAATTGCTGATCGAGTGATATGCCCTGACCCGCCCGGAGCTGAAGTCCGAAATTATTCCGGGATGCAAAAACAGTATCCATTAATTTACCGACCTGTATTCTTTTTACCGTAACCGGAAGTGCAGGGTTTTGCAATTTGATATGCAGATTAAAATCCTGGCCCAGCACGCCAAGGTCCCGGTCTGCCGAAGCCTGAACCACTAATCCGGCGCAGGCTAAGTACAAAGACTTAAGGCTTTCCAGACTGGACAGCTTATCGGGTCCCGTTCCTTCAGAGGTTAGTAGCTTACGGTACAGGCTTCTTAATCCTGGCAAAAGAGAAAGTGCAGGGCTATTAACACCGGATGCAGAAATTGGATTATCTGAATTTTCCGGTGCCGCCACACCTTCATGCTGCAGCTGATTTAGCAATGATGCCAAACCTTGTCTTAAACTGCCCCCCGCATTTAATCTTGACCAGGCACCGTAGCCCGTGTCTGCAATAAGTACCGGCACATTTGCACCGGCCAGGAGTTTATACCTGATGGTATCACTGGAAATGGTATCACTGAACTGGGCGATGCTGTCTAAATTTACAAAAAGGCTTCTTTCTTCCTGTTTGCTGCGTAGAGCAATCGCGCAGTACTGCATCCCTGACACCAGATCAAATCCTTTCATTGGTACGGCTATCGTTTTTTGATCGCCGTTAATAGCCGGTGCTGTTGCGGTTTTCGGCGAAGATTTAAGTACCTGCGTTATGATCCAGGGAGCACTATAGCTTGCTCCCTGTAGCGTCACGGTTGCGTCCAATAAATCAGCACCTGCATTATTTCCCGCGAGACGGTTCGCTTCCAAACACAATTCACCTAGCCATTTACTATATGCGGGAGGATCTGCTGCGGCCTGCCCGCCCGCCACAATGATATCCGGCCGGTACTGGCGGATGACGCCAGCGATATCTGTTAATAAACGTTGCCGATTTAAAACCAGTGTTAAGGTCGATGTATCCCTGGCACCCATATCCACGCATGAAGTGGCAAAAACTGAGAAGCCTCCGATGCGGGCAGCCGCTGCCATTTCCTGGGCATGAATAATACCCAGATCTACGCCTTTTTCCTGACCACTGTAATTATTCATAGCCTCTCCTCTGGTCAGCATTAAAAAAGCGGTCTGAAAATGATATTTTTTGCGTACGGCCGTTAAAAGTCTTGTATTTTCTGAACCGGGCAACAGCCCGATAAATAGCATTTTTTTATTTTGCTGCAGCAGTTGTAACTTTTCCTGTACTGTACTTAGGGCATAATTATTTTGCAGCTGGCTACTTGCCCGTAACCCCCCCAGGCATAGAAATAGTAAGAAGAGTCGGTGCATCATAAGTAAATTTTTCTCAAAATACTAAACTTTTAGTTACTTGCCTATAATCTAAGTTATTAATTGTCAAAATATAAAAAACCGGGGCCAAGCCTAAAATGCTTTGCCCCGGTTAATTGTATATTCCAATGGAAAATTACTGATTGACGATAGACTAAATTTTCCCTTTTTTGATCTCATCCACAACCTCACCATTAAGCAAGGCTGAAGTATCTCCCAGATTATCCATATCGTTTTCTGCAATTTTTCTCAGAATGCGACGCATGATCTTACCACTTCTGGTCTTTGGCAAGCCTTCTACAAACTGAATTTTGTCTGGTTTAGAGATTGGTCCGATAATACGGGTTACCGTTGCCGTAATATCTTTTCTGATTAAATCCTGATCATCTGCATTATGGATTCCGTTGTATATAACGAACGCATAAATACCCTGACCTTTGATATCATGGGGATAACCCACTACGGCACTTTCCACCACACCGGCATGCAGGTTAATCGCATTTTCTACCTCTGCAGTTCCGATACGGTGACCGCTGACGTTTAATACATCATCTACACGTCCGGTTATTTTATAATTGCCCTCTTCGTCACGCAGCGCTCCGTCACCGGAAAAATAATGACCCGGATAGGCGTCAAAATAGGTCTGCTGACAACGGTCATGATCTCCCCATGTCGTTCTGATAATGGAAGGCCATGGGAATTTCATACAAAGATTACCACTGCCCGCGCCTTCTATTTCCTGACCCTTTTCATCCATAATACATGGCTGAACGCCAGGCAGTGGAAGGGTAGCCCAGCTGGGTTTGGAAGGAGTAATCCCAGCAAGGTTCGATATCAGAATCCCGCCATTTTCTGTCTGCCACCAAGTATCTACAATTGGACATTTCCCTTTGCCGATCTTCTCATTATACCAGTTCCAGGCCTCTTCATTGATAGGTTCACCAACAGAACCCAGGACTTTCAGGGTAGAAAGATCTTTTCCTTTTAGGGGTTCATCTCCGTAGCTCATTAAACTTCTAATGGCTGTCGGTGCGGTATACAGGATATTTACCCGGTGCTTATCTACCAGGTCCCAGAACCGGCCTGCATCTGGATACGTTGGAATACCTTCAAACATAACGGTGGTTGCTCCGGCACTGAGCGGTCCATAAACAATATAACTATGGCCGGTAATCCAGCCAATGTCTGCTGTACAGAAATAGACATCCCCCAACTTATAATTGAATACATTGACAAAGCTATAGTTTGTATATACCATGTAGCCGGCGCAGGTATGTACCACTCCTTTGGGTTTACCGGTAGAGCCCGAAGTATAAAGGATAAAAAGTGGATCTTCTGCATCCATTTCTTCAGCAGTGGCAGGTGCCATCCCGAGGGTTTCTACTTTTTTGATCTCATCTTCCCACCATACGTCACGACCCTTGATCATGGATACGGGTATACGGGTGCGGGTACAAACAATGACTTTCTCAATTTGATCATAGCTCTCAAGCGCGTCATCAATCAGGGATTTTAAAGGGATATCTTTTGCACCTCTATAGGCTCCGTCACAGGTAATAATATATTTGGCATTGGCATTCACCAGCCGGTCTGCAATACTTTTAGCAGAAAATCCTCCAAAAATAACAGAATGAATGGCACCGATTCTGGCGCAGGCGAGTACCGCAATGGCCAGTTCGGGAATCATCCCCATATATAAACAAATCGTATCCCCTTTTTTCACACCGTTGTTTTTAAGGACATTGGCAAATTGGGTTACTTTCAGATATAGATCATTATAGGTCAATACCCGATGGTGTTCTTCCGGATTATTGGGTTCCCAAATAATCGCCGGCTTGTTCCCCAGCTTTTCCAGGTGACGGTCCAGGCAATTTTCAGTAATATTTAATTTTGCCCCTTTAAACCACTCGGTCTTATAATTTTTAAAATCCCACTCCAACACTTTATCCCATTTTCGGCGCCAGGTAAAGTTGCTTGCAATGTCTGCCCAAAAATTCTGTGGCTGATTGATACTACGGGCATATATTTCTTTATATGCTTCTAAAGAATTGATTTGATAAGGATAAGACATAATCACATTTTTTAAGAAAGAAACTGAATTTTAAGAGGATAATATTACAATTTTTTTTCCATACTGTAAAAGGAATGCCGGGTCAACTCCTTATGAAAACGATTGTTCAGGGCGTTTAAACAAAGAACAGTCCCCTTAATTTTGACATTAAGAGGACTGTTCTTTTTATTTTCTTTCCTAAACCCGCGACCCCTCACAAGGGTGTGCGGACAGGGGATATATCAAAACCAACTTATTACCATAGGCTGATTTTTACAGCTTCCTATAATTTTCTTTTGTAATTAAAGGTATCCACTGTCACATTATCTGCATGGGTATAGACGAGTGTCAGATTCGAGGAATTTATCGTTGTCAGATCATAGGTAATCCCATCAAAGGAAATCGTGTTTTTGTCATCAAATGTAAAAGGCACATCATGCGTGACGGACCCCTGATCATCGTATACCCGGTAATGGTTGGCGGATGTAAAGGAGATAATAGCCGGTGCGTCAATTGTGACGCCTGCCTGGCCATCCACTGTTCTTGTGGCACTGATCAGTTCCCACTTACCCGCAGTGAGTAAGGCTTTATTGCCTGCACGATTGACATCATCTTTTGAACAGGAGGTCATAAAGAAAATAACCCCAATTAACATAAAAGTAATCAGGGATATCTTTTTGAAAAAGGTACTTTTCATAGGTTAGACATGTTTTTCAGTTCTATCAAAACAATATTTATGCCAACCCTGAAAATTATTGAATTTAAATGTGTTATCTATTAAAATTACAGCAATATTTCAAGCGCTGCGCCTATTCTTTGAAGTAGGATACGATAATATCAAATTGGTCCCCACCGACGCCCAAGGCAGATACAGCAGCGTCACTGATGCGGTAACTTAACCCTGCATTTTCTTTCACATTACCCAGATTCCACAAAACTTTGGCATAAATGGTCTTTCCCTTTGTCTGTACTTTTACAAGGGTTCCGGGTGCGATCTCATTCATCAATATAAAATATTTACCATCCTTCCAGCCACTGGCAGATTTAAACGCTCCTGCAACACCTTTCGTAATTAATTCTGTCCCACTGGCCTGGCTTTTATAAGCCACTGCAAAAGCACCCTCTGCAGAAGAAGTCGTATTACCACCGCTCGTATTCGGGTCAAAAACTGACCCCTCTCTTTGTTTTGTATCCGCCGGAGCCTCTGTAGAACTGTCTGATGCTTTGTCCGTTGACGTACTCGAGATGGCAGGAATCGTTGCGCCTGTATCTTCAGGTTCAGTCGCAACAGGTGTAGCAGGGACGTCTGCAGGAACACTTGCCGGGGCATTGGTATCCACAGGTACTGACTGAGGAGTATCTCCGGTGCCAGGTGCGCCTAAGCGCAAAGTCTGGCCGACCTGAATATTATTGCCCACAATATTATTCCAGTCACGTAAGTCATTGACACTGACATTAAATTTTTTGCTCAGCTGATAAAGGGTCTCTCCTTTTTCCACCACATGCGTTTTTGCCGCGGCTGCTGCTACAATCGTTTCGCCCGCGGCAGGAATCTTGACTTCTTCACCGACAAAAAGTTTGCTGTCAGTAGACATTTTATTGAGCCGCATGATATCGCCAACAGTAGTGCCATATTGTTTGGCCAACTGAGACAGGGATTCTCCCGCCTTGATTACATGTGTTTTGTAACCGGATTGGGCAGCGAGTGTTCCCAATGTCAATAGCAGTCCAGAAGCGATAATTGCAATTCTTTTCATTTGTATTTTTATATTTTTTATGCTTGTCGTCCTTATTGCCTATTTGTGCAATTTTGGCGATGACCTTCGTACTTAATTGTTTTTCAGTATGTTGCCTTTACGCCCCTGGTAAAGATCAAAGGATAAAGTTGATCAATTTCAATTAGAAAAAATGTTAATCTTTTAATATCCGCAACCCCTTTGGATAATAGTTATTTACCCGGTTGGGCAGTACTTTTATCCAGCCCAGTCCAATGTTCTGATAGGTAACTAATGCCCACCCTGTTTTTACCTCCAGCCGGGAAGGGTCCATTTCCTGGCGTTTGAGATATTGCAAACTTTGTGCCCTATCCAGCGGACAGCGCTGAACCTCCGCCCGCGGCCAAATACTAACGGCCAAATCATGGGCCGGCACCAGCCCTTTATTTTTGATCTCACCCACGCGGATACCCGCTTTTTTCAAAAATAAATTTTTTTGTAATAGCGCTACGTCCATAGCCCATTTATTTTCTATTCCTAATATTTCTGCGGCCTGTCTAAAGAAAAACAGGGCTGGCTCCGGTATTACCCAGGGAGCTAATAAT
>DATJDF010000009.1:0-2407 GCA_035497555.1 Arachidicoccus sp.
TACTGCCACTCAAACGATAAAGACCATCGGAACCCACCTTGAACTTATAATACGTCTGTCCGCTCACTAGCCACTCATTATTATACACCTGACTATGCGCGCTTATACGGATGAAAAATAAGAATAACGCAAAAGCAGACATTAACCTCCAATAAGAATTAATTCTTAATCTGGTCATAAAAAATATTTTGGTATGTTAGTTAGTTAAAAGGTCAGTTAGTTATAAAAATCTCTATACAATGAAATATTATTAAACTCAAAAGGTGTGATTAGGAATCATATTGAAGTGCCAGATCAGGTCTGGGCATAATAAATATTCATACCTATTACCCTCGAAATCTAAAAAAATTCTAGAGCAAAAAGCCTTCTTAATTTGGAATAAATAATTTAATCAGTTACACATTGCAGGATAAGGATCTCATAATATTGTTCGCATCATGTTGTTGTTTTGTCATTGCCAAGGTTTAGTTCTTGTTGTTTTGTCAATTACACTAGTTGTTGGGTTATTTACACTAGTTCTCGGGTTATTTACACTAGTTCTCGGGTTGTTCTTAAATGCAAAACTAGACTATTTTTTGAATTATTGCACTAAATTTAAATTATGCTTATTTTAATTTAGATCCAGTAATAAAATGCATTTCGGGTAATTCCCGCAAAACGCAAATCCCCATGAATTAGTATAATTCATGGGGATTTGCGTTTTGCGCATTTAAAAAAGCTACTCCAGTTTATTATTGAGTTGATCAACATCAGCCATCCTGCCATCGGGATCAATCTCAACAGATTGTATGTCCGTATTTGGCCTGGAAAGTTCTAGTTCATAAGTTGGATTTGTCCAGGGCCAATCAGATGCAAATACCCAATTATAATATTGATTATCAGCCGGTTTATGCCCAAACATCATATCAAGAGGTATATTATACATCTCTTTTTTCCCATCTTTATAAGTGACTAAGACATCTAAAGGCATCGGCATATCACCTTTCCGGGTCAAGGTCACTATTGCATGATTATTTCTGGAAGCAATCGCACCCACTGCATAATCGATCGTTTTAGTAGACTCCACCCAATACCTTTTATACCATTCCAGTTCAAGACCACTCACTTTTTCAGCAATCCGAATCATGTCATTCGGATTTGGATGTTTAAAGCCCCAAGTATTAAAATATCGTAATAGAAATGCATCCATATTTTTTTGTCCGATAATATAAGCTAACTGGTCATAAAAGACGGCACCCTTACCATAGGCAGCAGCTCCATAGGCATAATTTGTATTATAATGGTCCGCGTGCGTGCTCATTGGCTCTTCTAATCCACTTTTAACAAGGTTAAAATAGGATTTGTAGCTTTGATCGTACCAAAGACTGTCATGATGCAACCACCCGAATATCCTGGTTTGGAAATAGGTCGCCCCACCTTCATCCATCCAGGGATAAAGACTTTCATTACTTCCCAGAATGCCTTGATACCAGTTATGGCCAAACTCATGGACCGCAGTTCCAAGCTCACTGCCCTTAATCAAAGTTGCCATTGGGTATTCCATACCCCCATCACCCCCTTGGATAAACGAATAATTTTTATAGGGATAGGCCCCAAAAGTCCTGGCAATATAAGGGTAAAGATAAGCGATTGAGTCAGCAAGTAAATTCCAATTCTTTTCTACATCCGCGTCTTTTTTCTTATATACAAAGTAAAATAATGGTCCATCTGGAATTTGACGTTTTATCAGACCATACTGGTTATCTGCTGCCCAAACAAAATCATGAACATGATTTGCTGCAAAATGCCAGGTAGTAGTAGATCCGCTTTTTTGCGGAACGCCAGCAATCTTACCATAGCCAAAACCAACTTCATCAGGGTTTTGAATTGTACCTGTACCTGCTAACAGATAATTTTTATCGATGGTAATGTTCACATTAAAAGCACCCCAAACTCCATAAAATTCTCGGGCAATATATGGATTTGCATTCCAGCCTTGATAGTCATATTCTACTATTTTGGGATACCATTGACTCATACTATATCTTACGCCTTCACTATTATCGCGACCACTGCGTCTGATCTGTTCAGGAACCTGCGCCTCAAAATCAATAGCTATTTGGGTAGTCGATTTTGGCAGTATTGGTTTTTTTAAAATGACCTCCAAAATGGTTTCGAATTCTTTCAATTCCTGCTGTTGGCCATCAATTATCAAAGATTTAACTCTTTGATAACCAGCTTCTGTTGGAGAAAGTTTTGAAATTCTATCCCTCACCCGAGGATCCCAGTCATGAACAGTTTGTCCCTTTCTATTTCTACCCAGAACAATTTTACCCAGTTCCTGACTACGGACATCCATCATACTTCCGGGTTGAAATGCGTTCCAGTAGAGATGTATGAAAAGCCGGTGCAGTGTATCCGGAGAATT
>DATJDF010000010.1:0-4209 GCA_035497555.1 Arachidicoccus sp.
AGCACTTCAGCATACCTGATAATGGAAAAGTCGCCGCCATAATTCATCAGGTTTCCACTAAAAGTTGAATCCATAAATTTATTGATACAGTAGCCACTCCAATTATATTTGTTCATCTTATCTGGTGAACTAGAGTTCGGAGTGGAAATAAAAGTCTGCCCTTTAAATTTGGTCCTGCCATTGATCATAATTGTATAGTCCAGTCGTGGATCCCGGTTGTCATATGGAGAATTAGCATTGTAACGGGATGATTTATCTATTGTCTTACCGTCTGTGCATTCAAAAGTCTGCACGAGCTCATTGTAAGGGGAAAACTGATGCCAGCCACCAAACGCTTCTGGATAAAGATATTGAAGCATCACATGGCCATAAGTATCCTCCTGAAATTGAGCAGACAAAATAACTTCTTTACTCTGCTCACCTACCTGCATAAATAACTGATGGTATCCCTTCTGGTCAATCGCATAAACACCCAGATCTATTACTTTTTTATAAGTATCAGCAGCCGCACTCCATTTTTTCTCCGCCATCTGTACGCGGCCCAAAATTGCCAGTGAAGCACCTTTTGTAATCCGACCGCTTTCCTCTGAGGAGCGGGTATCAGGCAGTGAGTCATAGCTCTCGGCCAATTCTTTCTCCGCAAATGCCCATACATCTTTTTGCGGGGTGCGCGTAATGGTATTTGCCTCCTTTACTGTGAGTAAATGTGTTGGCATTGGAACAGCCCCGTAGTATAATGCCAGATTAAATAATTCGTAGGCACGTATAGTGCGAACCTCAGAGGTCATCATGCTTTTCGTCTTTTCATCCATCGTAATATCACCGATATGATCCAGGAAATTATTACAACGTGCTATTTTATTGTAAGCATTACCCCAATAAGCACTTATCTCTCCATAAGAGGGAGTGACAGTGCCGTCGGTTACGTGATCAGGGATCAATTCCTTCTCTGAACCGAATCCTGCCATCAAATCCAAATATAACAGACCGCGCGGCATCCAGAAGGTCTCACCAGTCCAGCCTGCCCCAATATTATAACAGCCAATGAGGGCCAGATTGGCATCCTTTTGCGTTTTCCAGAAAGTTGCATCAGAAATTGAATCAAGCGGTTGCTTGTTAAAATAATCCTTATTGCAACCTGCAAAAGTTAGTAAGAACATCATAAGTGCAACTAACCAGTAATGCAATGGAACTTTATTTAATATATTAATATTTTTCACCTTGACTTTTTTTATTGTAAAGAGATTTAGAAGGAGGCGTTTATCCCGAAAGTATAAACACAAGTAAGCGGGTAAAATTGAGAATTATCGCCTGTAGACATACCCATTTCCGGATCCCACCCTTGGTAGAAATGATTCCATGAGAACAGATTCTGTCCACTAAAATATATTCTGACTTTACTAAACTTTGCTTTCTGTACAAAGGAAGTAGGTAAAGTATACCCTATTTGTAGGCTTTTGATCCTTAAAAAGCTGGCATCCCGGTTCCAGTAGGTAGAAGTCAAAATAGATCCACTGCCCATATTCAGGCTGGTAAGTTTGGGATATTCCGCATTAGGATTCGGGTTTTCGACGGTCCAGCGGTTGTCCGCCTGCCACTGCTGAATCTGCCCGCCGTTATAAAAGGCAAAGGCGGCGTAGGAACCGATTTGTTTTTCGTAGCCACCTAACCCCTGGGCCAGCACATACAGATCAAACCCTTTGTAGCTTGCATTGAACGTTAGACCATAGGAATATTTTGGAACTGTATTACCAATAATTGTACGGTCATAAGTTGCATCCACCTTTCCATCTGGAACACCGTCTGGTCCACTAATATCTTTATAACGCTGAAAGCCCGGTTCCGCACTATAAGGCTGCTTAGCATAATTCGCGATATCATTCGCATCCGTAAATAAACCGTCCCCGACATACCCGTAAATAATCCCAATTGGCTGGCCCACAAAAAGCCCGCTGCCAACATCCTCTTTAAGGCCGTTTGCCAGCGAAGTGATGCGGTTTTTTGTATAGGAGAAATTAGGCGAAAACCCTATTTGCAAATCGCCAAAGCTTTGACGGTAAGTTAACGCGGCTTCAAATCCAGTATTTTTCACCGAACCGACATTAACCGGAGAAGTGCCTAAGCCTAAGACAGAAGAAGTGGCAACCGTATATAATACACCTGTGGTATGCTTATCAAACATATCTACGACAAGGCCAAGCCTTCCATTTAAGATATCCAGGTCAAGACCCAGGTCTTTCGTTGTTGTACTTTCCCAGGTGATGTCAGCATTACTAAGCCGGGTTGTTGCCGCACCTGAAACCAGTGTTCCACCGAGAGAGTAATTCTGGCCTAGACTGACGATATTCTGGTAGGGATAAGTACCCACATTCTGGTTGCCCAGTTCTCCCCAGGAGCCGCGTAATTTTAAATTATCAATCCAGCCGATATTATCTTTAATAAAAGACTCTTCTGAAATGCGCCACCCAACCGAAAAGGACGGAAAATAGCCCCAGCGGCCATCAGATGGAAATCTTGAAGTACCATCCGCTCTGATATTTGCCTCAAACAGGTATTTATCTTTAAAGGAGTAATTTAATCTTGCAAAAAAGGACCGTATGGACCATTCGGAGGCAGAGCCACCGTTGGTCATCCCTGTTGCACCGCCTGCATTCAGTTCATAAAGCAGGGCCGTTGGAAAATCCTTTCTAAAAGCAGAAATATACCTATCACTGTAACGCTCCTCAGATATACCACCCAATAGTTCAAAGGAATGTGCTCCGATTACTTTATTATAGGTTGCAATAGATTGCAGCGTCAACTGCTCTCCCTGACCTAAGGTCACCGAAAGGTTATTTGGACCTACGTACTTACTGGGATCAAACTGAAAATCTGCGGCATAATCCTTATTAAAGTAACTCCAGAAATTGTAACCCACTTTACCACTTAGGCTGAAGCCACTAAGCGGCTTCCATATAAGCTCCGCACCACCCAAAAAATATTTATTCGACCCTTGGTAAAACGAACCGCTTGCAAGCCAGGCTTCAGGGCTGTAATTGTCCTGGTACCCATAAGTGCCATCTGATTTCTCACCGGCGTAAACTGGCCCTTCCCGAACTGCAAAATTAATCATACTATTCATGCCACCGTCATATTGCCTTGGTGAATGCTGCTTTGCGGTATATCCATTTAAACTCACTTTCAGGGAGAGATTGTCGGTAAGCTTACTGTCATCGTTCAGCATAAAATTATACCGTTTATACCCATTCTGTGTGACGATACCATCTTGGGTAAGATAACTTGCAGAGAACAGGTACCTATTCATTGCATTGCCCCCCAGGAAGGTAACGTTATGACTAGACTGGAAACCAGAACCGGAGGTAAGCAGATTTTTGTAATGTGGGACATTGGGGTAATTGTTCGGGTCACTCTGATCTTTAAATTTTTGTATTTCTTCATCCGTATAGGTAGCTGATCCACCCGCATTCTTATTTGCTTCGTTGCGAAGTGTTGCATATTCCCATGAGGGAACAAAGTCTGCAAGTTCCGTCGCCTTTTGCCAGCCTGCGTATCCACTATAGCTAACTTCCATCTTTCCAGATTTTCCCCTTTTTGTCTGTATTAAAATCACGCCATTGGCCGCACGACTACCATAAATGGAGGCTGAGGCAGCATCCTTTAATACAGATATACTCGCAATATTATTGGGATCTACATCATCAATAGAAGTTGCCAGACCGTCGACCAAAATCAAAGGGCTGCCACCAGCACCGTAGGATCCAATTCCGCGGATGGTTATCGTTGCGTCATTATTCCCAGGCTGCCCTGAACCTTGAGACACAGTAACCCCTGTGGTCAACCCAGCCAGGGCCTGCGACGCCTGAGTTATGGGCCGATTTTCAATATCTTTGGTAGATATAGTAGAGACCGAACCTGTCAGATCAACCTTTCTTTTAGTACCATAACCTATCACAACCACCTCATTCAAATTGTTATTCGTGGCCTCCATAGTCACAGCATAGTACGACTCATTTGTAATTGCAATTTCTTTATCAGCATAGCCTACAGCACTGACGACCAATACAGCGACATCAGACTTAAGTTTTATGGAAAACGTACCATCATTTAAGGTCAACGTTCCATTACTGGTATTTTTTTCTATTACAGAAGCATTTGCAAGTGCCCCCCCATCGGTAGATGTTATTTTACCCTTGATCGTTATTGCAGTAT
>DATJDF010000011.1:0-2461 GCA_035497555.1 Arachidicoccus sp.
AATAACACCCGCCGCAACAATACCAGCAGTCAGTCGGGCACTGAAACTGCCGCCGCCTCTGAAATCCTCAAATCCACCAAACTTCTCATGGGCCACAAAATCAGCATGTCCGGGCCTTGGATGCGCACGGTGCTTCTGGTAATCCGCAGAACGCGTATTATTGTTGTCGAATAAAATCGTAATGGGCGCACCGGTAGCAAAACCATCAAAAAGGCCGCTTTTGAATATGGGCAAATCATCCTCCTGACGTGGGGTAGCGCCCTTTTGTTTACCGCCTTTGCGCCGTTCCATATCTGTTAGAAAATCATCTGCTGTCAACGGCAATCCAGCGGGAACCCCATCAATATTGATACCAACGCACACTCCATGCGATTCCCCAAATATTGTCAATCTATATAAGCGCCCAAATCCGTTCATAATGTTATACTTTAAATAGAAAAATCGTTAGATAAGCTGTCCATTATCCTTGCTTGACGATACTTTTATATCAGCGATCCTGATACCCAATAAATCCTCTAATGCCGCCTTTGTTTCCTCCAGATGCTTGTGTACTATTCCTTTTATACCTAAACCCGCAGCGACTTGGACAAACATAGGCCGGTCATCAATAAAAACAACTTCTTCGGGTTTCATCTGTGCGATATCCAGCGCCAATTTGAAGATATCTGCATCCGGCTTTCTGATATGTACAAAGCTGGAAGAAATAAAAGAATCAATAAAAGTGTTCAAGCCAAATTTTCGAATCCGGTGATCATTTAATTCCCGGCCTTCATTACTAATAACTGCGATGTGCACCTGATGATGCTCTTTAATTGATCGCATCATCGCAATCATTTCCGGGTAAGGTTCTGAGAGCCCGTACATAAAAGACTTAAAGGTTTCTTTTGTAAATGCCCTTGGTTCGTAAAAGATAACCCTATCTAAATATTCATCCAGGGAAATCTTTCCCTCTTCATAAGTATCAAAGGTCAGATGATGTCTTTCATTTAATTCTACCCCATCCAGCTGGAATTTCTCAATGGCTTCGGCCCTTTTATGGCGGTCCCAGCCATTATTGAGTAATACACCACCTATATCGGTAAAAATTGCTCTAATCTTGCGTTGTGCATCCGGCATTATTCAAGTTTTTGATGATCGGTTTAAGGCCTTAAATTTACACCTAAATCCTGGAGATGCCGGTAAAAATTAGGATAAGATTTCTTAACAGCTGCGGCTTCGTCAATACTTATAGGGCCATCTGCAACCAAGGCAGCAACAGCGAGGGCCATTGCAATCCGATGATCATGTCTTGAATGCGCAGTCACATTTCCCAGTACACCCATGCCACCTTTAATGAGCATAAGATTGTCCTGTAAATCGATTTGCACGCCGAGCTTTGCAAATTCCTCCTGCAAGGTTAATGCCCGGTTACTTTCCTTATGTGCCAGCCTTGAGACCCCTTCGATAACGGAGGTCCCGTTGCAATAAGCAGCAAGTGCTACCAACGGGGGAAATAGATCCGGACAATCAGTGGCATCGAACTGAAAGGGTTTTAAGGCCGATTTACCAGCATGTTCAGTTCCGTTCGGGCCAATATCGATCTGATTATTTTGAATGGACAGGACGCAACCTGTGTCAGCAAGTGCCTTTAATACAGCTTTATCGGCCTGAGTGGACTGGACATCCAGCCCCTTAACTGATATAGGACCCGCAAGAGCGCCTGCTACGAGTAAAAAAGCAGCACCGCTCCAATCTCCTTCAACATGGTATTCAACCAGTGGGATTTGTTTCTTTTTTGTATCGGCCGCAAAATAAAATGCCTTATAATCCCTGTTTTCAGGCACCTTCAGACCAAAATCGGCCATCACTTTCAAGGTTAGGTCGACATATGGCTTGCTTTTCAGATTACTTACGGTGATGGTCACGTCGGATGCATCTGCAGCTGCGTAAGCCAGTAAAAGCCCGGTCAGAAACTGCGAACTCAGCGAACCATCAATTTCAATATCTTTTGGCACCAGTGGCCCTTGAATACTAAGTGGTAATTTACCGTTGTTTGAGGTGATTGCGACCTGGAGTTTAGGTAATTGCTCATCGAAAAAATCCATCGGCCTTGTTATTAAACTACCTTCTCCTATTATTTCGATGGGATAATCCTCAATTGCGGCAATAGATGTGAACATTCTTATCCCAAGACCACTTTCTCCAAAATTAATCTCTATGGGCTTCTGTTGGGTTACATTTTTTCTCTTGCCCGAATGGACCTGCAGGGAGCCGTCCTGTAGTGATGCGACTTCTGCACCCAGACTTTGTATTACTCCGAGTGAGGCAATATCATCATTAGAGATGCCCGGATTAACAATGCGGGAAACGCCACCCCGTACAAGCGCGGCCGCGCAGGCGCGTTGCATTGAGCTTTTCGAAGCGGGTGCAGTAAGGGTGCCATGCACTTTAGAGGGCAAAATGGTCACCGTATAAGGAATAG
>DATJDF010000012.1:0-4132 GCA_035497555.1 Arachidicoccus sp.
TAAAAAAATCGCCTGGTGGAATCATGGTATACACGGCGTCTGCATCTTCAAATTCGGTTCGGATAAAACTGGTGTCTTGCAAGTGCCCAATAGCGGCGGTTGCCCCCAGCATTTCTATTTCTGCTTTTTTTTTAAAATCCCGGCTGATCACCGTTACCCTATGGCCTTTTCGCACCAGTTCAGTGACCAGGTGCCTGCTGATATTTCCCAGTGATCCTGCAATGACAAATTTCATTTTACCTTTGATTTATTTTTTAATAAACCAAAGATAAATCGAGGCTATGACAAGGGTATGTCAGGGGTACCAAATTGCTTTTCCTTATTTTGCAGATACGCATCAAGGGTCAACTTATGTGGCTTAAAATAGGCTTCAATCGGTTCGATATGCAATATTCTGTCTAAACGGAACATCCTATAATCCTTTCTTAATCTACAAAAGGCAATCAGCGTCCAGTATTCCTGTTGACTATAATACAAGGCAAAAGGTTCAATCTTTCTCCTTGAATCTGTTTCACCTCCCTCGCAGCGATATAGAATATTTAGGACCTGAAAGGAAGTTAATGCATTTTGGATAATTGCTAAAGAATTGCTGCTGTTTCTTTGTGGTACGGTAGGGTTTACGGCAATTCTTTGTGCTAATAGTGCCGCTTTCTGTTTTGTTGAATAAAGCAAAACTGCTTTAATTTTATTAACCCCCGAAGTATATTCTTTAATAAGTGAGCTGTCAGAATTTTTTAAAACCAGTTGTTCAGTGGTAATGAATGCACCAGCTTCATTTTCTGTAAACATAACGGGTGGCATTCTGTATCCCTCCATCAGATAATATCCCTTTCCTTCCTGGGTTAATATAGGTATGCCAGCCTGATCCAGCGCTTTGATATCCCTGTAAATGGTCCTTATGCTGACACCGAATTTTTCAGCAAGAGAGGTCGATGTCACCACTCTTTTGGATTGTAACAGGGTTATGATGGCAACCAGTCTGGATAATCTTTTTGTATCAGTTTCATTCATAATATCAAATCGTTGAATCAGATTTTACTATTTGGAATTGATCTGAAGTTGAGGTGTAATATGGGCCAGGCGGTGAATATCCTCGCCCTCAATAAGCGCTGTCTTTTCCGGAAAATAGGGCGCATCAATCATCACCTCACTCAGCTCCTCCAGGGTGCAAAATGTAGCGGGGAACCATTTTCTGCCTAGCGGAAATAACCAATTTACATATTTGTAAAATTTATGGGTATTCTTATAGCCTTTAACAGGTCGGATAAAACCCGGCCGGAAACAAATCACTTTCTGAAAAGGTAATTTCATCAGTGCATTTTCCGTTCTGCCCTTGACTCTCGCCCACATAATGGACCCTTTCTCTGAACTGTCAGTTCCTTTTCCGGATACATAACAAAAGGTCATAAAGGGATTAATCTGACAGAGTATTTTTGCAAAATTTAATGTAAGTGTATAGGTCAATTTATCATAAATGGCCTCTGTCTTGCGAAGTGAAGTCACCCCAAGGCAAAAAAAGCAGGCATTATAGCCATCAAGAGCTGACGCAATAGCAGATATGTCAAAAAAATCAGCGTGGATAACCTCACTGAGTTTAGGATGGCTAATGCCGCAGGGTTTCCTGTTGATGACAAGGACTGCGGCCACATCCTTTCTTTCAAGGCATGCCCTCAAAACACCCTCGCCTACCATCCCTGTACTTCCTGTGATAATGGCCCTGATCGCATCTTGCTCTATCATTATTGGCATTTTAAATTTGTTTATAATATAAAAATCACGCTTAATCTACGCTATCCACTATTTATTTACATCACATGGAAAAAGTTAGACTTCGTTTGCGGATATCATCTTTAAAAATGCATCCTCAGAAATAATACTTACGGTGTTGAGCCGCTTTGCCTTCTCCAGTTTGCTTCCTGCCGCCTCTCCTGCTACCAGGAAGTTGAGCTTTGTGGATACGCCGCTAAGGATCTTCCCCCCTTTTGCTTCCACCATCGCTTCCGCTTCACTTCTTTTCAGCTGCACCATGGTTCCGGTAAACAGGAATGTAAGTCCTTCGAATGGTTGCTGCCCCTGGGCGGACAAAGCTGCGGCCTGACTGTTAAAATTCAGTCCTTCCTGCTCCAGCGCCTGCAATAATACAGTGCTTTCTGGCGATTGAAAAAATTCATAGATGCTCCCGGCAACTTTAGGTCCGACATCTTCCAGTGCAATCAGATTCTCAATCGTGAAACTTTTCAAGTCCCAAAGATTCTTTATTGCCTTGGCCAGAACTTTAGCCGTTGTTTCCCCTACATAGCGGATACCCAGACCAAAAATAAGGCGATATAGCGGTTGAGATTTACTGGCATCAATAGCCATTTTCAGATTCTCAATTGACCGCGCTCCAAATCCTTCCAGCTGGCTGATCTGATCAAAATCAAGTCTGTAGATCCCAGGAATATCCTTTAAAAGTGCCAGCTTGAAAAACTTCCTGACATTGGATTCCCCAAAGCTGCGGATATCCATCGCATCCTTACTGACAAAATGAATCATCCGTTCAACGACCTGTGCTTCACAATTCGGGTTAATACAACGCCAGACGCTCTCACCCTCAGGCTTATGCAGCGGTGCTGCGCAGACAGGACAGTCCACGGGAAAAACAATAGGCTGCTCCAGACCATTTCTTAATTCCGGTAAAGGCTTAACAATATTGGGAATAACATCCCCCGCGCGTTCAATGAGTACGGTATCCCCTATGCGTAGATCTTTTTCTGCAATAATATCAGCATTGAAAAGAGACATGGAACCGATCGTTACTCCACCCAAAAATACGGGTTCAATTTTCGCAACCGGTGTGATCGCACCGGTTCTGCCAACCTGAAATTCTACTGCCGTTAATTTACTGGTCGCCTGCCGGGCTTTAAATTTATAAGCCATAGCCCATCTGGGATGATGAGTAGTCATCCCTAAGCTTTCCTGCAAAGCAATATCATTGACTTTAACGACCATCCCGTCAATTTCATAAGGCAAAGTGTCTCTGAGTATTTCAAAATCTCCAACATGCGCTACAACGGCTGTGATACTTTTAAAAAGTTTCTTTTCTTTCTGGGGTGACCGGAGCCCTGCCTCCCATAGCAATTGCAGGTTACCGGCATGTGTAGACAATAATTCCGGCAGATCCGCACCATCTTCCAACACGTAATTACTAATATGATATAGGAAACCGTCCAGTCCGCGCTCCCGAACGGCCGCCGCATTTTTAAGCCTTAAACTTCCGCTGGCTGCATTTCTGGGGTTGGCAAGGATTTGCAGCCCTTGTTCTGCCTGTTTTTCATTAAATTTTTCAAATGATTTTTTTGACATCAGTACTTCACCCCGGATTTCAATTTGCTGAATATGATACTTGGAAAAAGGAGCGCTCAGTGGAATAGATCTGATTTGACGGATGTTGGTAGTAATGTCCTCACCTGCAATACCGTCGCCTCTTGTAACTGCCCGGATCAGCTGATCATCTTCATAAAGCAACGAGATACTGGCTCCATCAAATTTCGGTTCAACGCAATAAACGATATTATCCGTACCGGCTGCCTCCCTTACTTTACGGTCCCAGTCGGTCAGGTCATCTGGATTATAAGAGTTTTCAAGTGATAACATCGGCACCAGATGTCTCACCGTAGCAAACTGACCCGTCAGGCTTGCACCTACCCTTTGGGTGGGCGAATCCGGCGTAACGGACTGCGGGTGCACCGATTCGTAGGCAGATAATATTTTGTATAGCTGATCATATTCTGTATCTGTGATCAGGGGATCATCCTGTACATAATATCGGTATTCATGAAAGCGTAATACATCTTTTAAAAGCGCTAATTCATTTGAGTTCTTTGGAGCTGCTTTTTGCGAAAGCAATTGCTGCGTTTCATTTTGTAATTGTTTTATCCGTTCAGGTGAATACATATCGTCTTAACTTCTATGGTTAGAAAATCGCATTTAGACTAAAGATTTAGTAGCGCAATGTTAACCAAAAATATGCAATTTGTATCATTTTTAAATTGCTTTGATGGCGCTGAATAAGAGTGGCTTACCTATGTTTTCAATATCATTTAATTTTGGTTGCTATGCAAGTAGCGGCAGGGCATTAAAATTGCCTTCA
>DATJDF010000013.1:0-8493 GCA_035497555.1 Arachidicoccus sp.
TAGGCCGGTATAATATTATGATAACAGCTGTTGGTTATGAGCCGGTGTTATTAGAAGAGATTCTGGTCTCCTCTGTTCAACAAACTGAGCTGTCCGTTTCTATGAAAGAAAAAATCAGTCAACTGGACGACATTGTGATTAAGTCCACTGCAAACAGAAACCAGCTAAACAGTATGGCTATAAGCAGTGCTCGTCAGCTGAGTGCGGAACAGGCCAGCCGCTATGCAGGCGGCTTTGATGATCCGGCCAGACTGGTGGCTTCTTTTGCCGGCGTGTCCAGTAATATCAGCTCCAACGGCATTGTAGTCAGGGGCAATAGTCCTAATTCACTTCAGTGGCGTTTGGAGGGAGTCGAGATACCTAACCCGAATCATTTTGCCGATTTAGACGGCTTTGGTGGGGGCGCTCTTACGGCGCTTAGTTCAAGGCTCCTTGCAAACTCAGATTTCCTGACAGGTGCATTTCCAGCGTCTTATAATAATGCGCTATCCGGGGTATTTGATATCTCTATGCGTAAAGGCAATAATGAAAAACGGGTGAACGTAGTAGAATTAGGCATCATTGGTCTGGATGTATCTGCCGAAGGCCCTTTCAAAAAAGAAGGCGACGCATCGTACCTGTTCAATTACAGATATTCCACCCTTGGATTAATCGGACCACTCATCGGTAATGATGCCGGGGTAACCTTCCAGGACCTTTCGTTTAAGTTGCATTTTCCAACGAAAAGAGCAGGTACTTTCTCCTTATGGGGCATAGGTCTACTCGATCACTCTGGACAGGAGCTAAAGAAAAACCCCAAGGATTGGGAGTACCAGGGAGATAAAGAGAAAGAAAATGTAGATCAGTACATGGGCACCATTGGGCTAGGCCATGAACTAACCATCTCTGATAAATCGGTTTTAAAGACCACGCTTGCCGCGACAACGAACGGCATTAACATGAAGACAGATAGTCTAAATGGCCAGGATGGCAACCGTAGCCTGGTTCCGCAGTCACGTATCAAAAATGCCTATACCAATTTTATTTTGTCTTCAAATGTCAAGACAAAATTCAGTCGCTATCATACCAACCAGACTGGCTTTGCCCTTACAGGTATGCAGTACCGCGTTTATATGCAAAACCAGCCAGAATTAAATACGCCACTTCGCGTCGTCACAGATGCGGACGGCTTTAGTAGTCTGCTATCTGCCTATACGGAATCAACCTTTAACCTGTCAGACAATTGGACGATTAACGGCGGTGTCAACGCACAATTATTTACCCTAAACAATCATTATACCGTTGAGCCGAGGCTGGCCGTGCGTTATCAGCCGGACAGGAACGAGTCGATCAGCCTGGCCTACGGCCTGCATAGCCGACTGGAACGGCTCAATGATTATTTTATTAAGGGTAAGGATGAAGGTGCGTCTAATGATAATTTGATGAATAAAAACCTTGATTTTACAAAAGCGCACCACATTGTGCTAGGCTACGACAGGGGATTGGGGAATCAATTACATTTTAAGGCGGAGGCATATTATCAATCCTTATTTAGTGTTCCGGTTATAAAAGACAGCTCATTTTCTTTGATCAATTTGCAGGATGACTGGTTTTTTGATGGCGCGTTACAAAATACGGGCAAAGGGAGAAACTACGGTATTGATTTAACCCTCGAAAAGTATATGACCAAAGGTTTTTACTGGATGCTGACCGGTTCCGTTTTCAGATCAGAATATATGGGCGGAGATCATATATGGCGGGATACCCGGTATAACAAAAATTATGTATTCAACCTGTTGGCAGGAAAAGAATGGCAATTAGGTAAATTTAATGAGAAATCTTTTGGTATAAATGTTCGTTTAAGCTATCAGGGCGGCGATCATTACTCTCCGCTGGATATAGACGCTTCTCTTCTGGCACGTGAAGCTGTATTTAATGAACGGGAAGCTTTCTCGAAACAGTATGACCCGGCACTTACCACCCATCTTACGATTAATTATAAAATTAACCGCAAACGTACCACTCATGAAATTGCACTCAAAATTATCAACGCAAATGGCTACCGTGAACACTTTGGGTTTGAGTACAATTACCTGAAAAACCAAATGGATGATTACAGACAGGCACTGTTTATACCCAACCTAAGCTACAAGATTACCTTTTAAATTCCCACTCCCTGTTGACTGCCGATATTAAAAGCCGGTCTTCCACTTCCTGAAAAATCAGGAGGTGGAAGACCGGCTTTGTTTAAATCGCTTTTCACAAATACCATTTCCTAAGTGCCATATATTTACAATTGCCTATTGCCAAACAATTACTACGATAGCGCCATTGCTATATTAGGGACATTATAACAATCACGTTCGAATGAACAATTGCGCTATAACAATGATGTAGGGCATCATCCTTCAGGCTGCTAGCTACCATCCAAGGCTTATCGATTAAATTTTCTGCCAGACCTAACTGTTATTCCTAATTACTGATTCTAACGACCAATTCAGGCTTGTCTTACTACTTATAAAGAAACTATTGGCCATTAGAAGTGTCCGGAGTCCCCATGGGCATTTGCGTATTAGCACTATCAACCGTATTACCATTTTGCATGGTAGTATCGACTGTCATTTTAGAATTATTGACTGAATCCTCAGCAGAATTTGTGACTGCATTTTGTTGACCACCGCAACTGGCCAATGCGAACATAATTGTCAATGCCGCGATAGAACTTCCTATTAACTTTTTCATAATCAAAAATTTAGAGGTTAAATATAAATACACGGTAGCATATCCAACAATAATACCATTTACCCAAACCGGGCCTATTTTTAACACTACATAACGTCTATAATCGTATCCCCTGATTATGGTATTTTCTTTCTGCGTCAGGCCGTTTAGTTTTGGGTATCAAAAATATCTAAGCAAAAAATAATGAAAAAATTAATACCAAGCCTCTCTATAAGACTGATTGTCAGTTTTATGCTGCTGTTTACCACCCGTAGCCTGCAAGCTCAAACCGGCATAGGAACCACGACACCTGACGCAAGTGCACAACTGGATGTTGTCTCTACTAATAAGGGAATGCTGGTTCCCAGAGTGACCACTGCGCAGCGCGGGGCTATCAGTTCTCCTGCAGATGGTTTACTGGTTTATGATTCTGATAAAAAAGCGTTCTGGTTTTTTAAAGCAGGGACCGGATGGCAAACAATGTCTGGCAACGGATTAACGGTGCCTTTTCAGGCGACTGAAAATACCCCGTCTATCCTTATGAGTTTGACCAATTCAGGTAGTGGTAGTGCTATTTACGGCTATTCAGCTGCGGGAACAGGTATTCATGGCGTTACTAGTACCGGTGCTGCTGCGAGCATACTAGGTGATAATCAGGGCGGCGGAGTAGCGATTAGTGGAATAACTAATTCAAATAACGCCGGCTCCGTCGTAGGACGCAACGATGGTGCGGGCTACGGCGTACATGGTTATATCGTTACGAATAAGAGTAACAGTGCGGTGGCTGTCCTGGGCCAGGTGGGCGTGAACGGGAGTACGGGTCATGCTGCCCGTTTTGAAAATACCAACAAACTCAATAAAAGCAATACTGTAGAAATCAGGAATAACGGCGCCGGCACCATTGGTGACAAAGGCATCGGCAATGCCTTAGATATCATTATTGACAACGAAAATAGTACAGGAGCCGGCGTAAAAAGCAAGATTAATTCCAAATATTCCGGTATTGGCGGCATAGCGAGCATTTATGGCGAATCCAGTGGGACTGGTGGCACAGCGGGCATATTTTATCAATCCAATCCACTTGGTATTGGCTCCACTGTGATAGTTCAGTCTAATGGTTCAGGATTGGCCCTAGATGTCACTACAATAAAAGGTACAGGTATGCGGAGTTATTCCTACGGAGGCGGGGCATCTATTATTGGCCTTGCCGCAGGCACAGGGATAGCAGGTCTTTTCCAATCCTTAGATGCAAGCAACACAAAGCCTGTACTACAGGTGGAAAGAAGAGCAAGCACCGGTAATATTGCTATATTTAAAGGTGGAACCACCCTGACGAATAAAGCAAGGATTGATGTTACAGGAAAAGGGTTTTTTAACGGGGGCACCCAAAGCAGTGGTGCGGATCTGGCAGAGGCCTTTAACACGACAGAACCAGTAACTCAATATGAGCCTGGAGATGTACTCGCCATAGACCCCTTGAAAGACAGAACGGTAGGTAAGAGTACCAATGCCTATTCCAACATGGTATTAGGCGTTTATGCCACTAAGCCGGGGGTATTACTCACTGAAGATGGAATTGATGAAAACGGCCTTGACAAAGTGCCCATGGGGGTAGTCGGTGTAATACCGACTAAAGTATGCCTGGAGGGCGGCGTTATTCAAAGGGGAGACTTACTCGTAACTTCTTCCATCCCGGGCGTTGCTATGAAAGCAGATCCTGACAAAGTCAAGCTTGGACAGGTGCTGGGCAAAGCATTACAGAATTTTGACAAGCCAGGTATAGAAAAGATTCAGATTTTTGTCAATATTAAATAACCCAGGTATTAGGATCATGAAATAGCAGAAAACATCAGCGACCAACGAAATAAAGCGGGGCTTTGTCAAAACACCGGCAACCGTGATAATCCTTCATCTGTCTTGCTCAACATTCATGTCCTTCTTACATCCAAACCAAAAGGAAAATAAATACATATTAAAATACCGGTTATGCATAACAGATACTTTTTATTATTAAAGACGGACGCACAAATAATGCCATTAATACAGTTATTATTATTATTATTTCTTTTAACCGGTATTAGCGCAAACGCACAATTTTCTGCTGGCAGTTCCTTCTTTGTGAAGGAAGGCTCCGTACTCTCTGTCGATGGATTGAATCTGAAGCCTGCATTAGATCTAGATTTCAGCAACCAGTCGGTTCAAAAATCTTCCACCCCGGCAACCACCGCTGATCCAGGCAGTCTGGGCAGCATTGCAGCGGTATATAATTTAAGCCACACGTTAAGCTATAAAGGTGAATTAGGTATCCGGTATGTAGACGGTGCGCTCAATGGCAATACACCTAATTTGCTGGCACTGGCTTATCATGACGGTACAAGTGGGTTCTCCGTTGTTAATATCCTCACACTCTCAAATGATGATCATTTGGTGTGGGGGTCTACAGGTATTAATACCATTAATCTTGCAAAACTGACAGCAGTCAACTCGGGCGTACTGCTGCCCGTAAAATTATTATATTTCCGGGGGAAAGTTCTGCCCGGTAGCGTCCTGTTAACCTGGTCAACAGCGAATGAACTTGGTAATGACCATTTTGAGATTGAGCGGTCTGCTGATGGAAATAAATTCATTTCACTCATGAAAGAACCCAGTAAAGGCAACGCAACCTTTACGCAGGATTACTCAAAATCAGACGCTCATCCAGTCAGCGGCCGTAACTATTACCGTCTGAAACAGGTAAGTCAGGACGGGACTTTCTCTTATTCAGAAGTGGTGTCGCTCAGTTATAATCAAAAAGATGGCATTAAGATTAATATTTATCCGAATCCTGCCCATCAGTACCTGAATGTGGAGGCACATTGGTCGGCGCCACAGGTGACACGTATCACTATATTTGATACTGGCGGAAGGCAGGTAAAACATACGACAACAGGCAACCTAATGAACGTTTCAATGCGCATTAATGTCAGTTCTTTATCTGCTGGGGTGTATTACCTGAAAGTTGAGGGGGCGGAGGGCAGCCATTCAAGCAGCTTTTCTATCGTAAAGTAGTACGGAAACATAGCTATTGAGGCCGAGCAGTGAGGACTGCGCTATAAAGGCAATACAATTGAATAAGGGCAAAATAAGAACAGTAATTGCCTATGCGACCAAAAGCATCAATACTACAAGGTTAAAGGAAAAGGGGGAGCCAGGTAAAAGCGTGCCGTCTGCTAAGGACGGCACGCTTTTACTTGAGCTGGACAGTAAAGTCTAAAGGCAGCATTGCAGCACTATTGTACCCATGTGCCGCCACTTTGACAAAAGAGCATTTGTTTTGTTTTGCTTTGATGACAACTTTATGCTCTATGCAGACTCCTACAATACACAGCTTTGAATAGCTGGCGCTAGCAATTATTCTGTTGTTTTGACAGATTATATTCGCTGCCCATTAATGGCGCCGTAATAGACACCTGCACGAAGCATCCGGATATCAATCCGGTTGATACCTATTTGCGAGATAGCAGTGCGCACAAGTCTTACAGACTAGACCTGAAACTGAACTATTGACCATTCCCCCTCCAATATCTGACGTATTTCCACATCGTGTTTTTCTTTTTTGAATTGTTGTTAATTATTTATAAGGTAAATCTTCGGCAAAACAATTGTAACTGCATCATTGATTGTGACGGGCAATTCTTCCCCATATAATTAAACTTAATAATTATGCTTATGGCCAGGTTCTTTATTAATGCTGAATGGGCTGTGAATTCAAATGATCAAATCTTCATAAACGATTAGATCGAAAACAGGACAAAATCTCCCAGAAATGATTCAATAACTGTTGTCTGGTAAAACGAATAGACGGGCAAATACCGACAATTACCCATAACCTCGGTTCTGTTTGAATTTAAAGAACAATTGCGCTGTCAAAAATACTACTTTTGGGGAATCTAACTTCTGCAACGCTCAAATAATACGTTCAATCACTAACCATTCAAGGGAATTTAGTTGAACAGATGGCAGGTCCTGTCAGTTTTTTAAAATGGATTCTCCATATTTTTGTACATTTATAATATTATAATACCAACCGGTCTTAAAATTATTACGGACTTAAGCATTCAATTGTGTTCATAAATTAATATCTGTTATATGAAGCGTAGTCTCTACATCGTAGTACTCATCATGCTGACTTTTTTCGTCATATCGTTTCTGACCAATGTGATTGGCGCCCTTAATCCGACTTTCATCCATGATTTTAAACTGAGCCTGACGCTGGCAGCGGTGTTGCCCTTTGCTTTTTTCATTGCTTACGGCCTGGTTTCTATTCCAACGGGGATCTTACTCGAAAAATACAGGGAAAAGAAAATAATGATTTTTGGATTTGCAGTCTCCTTCATGGGTTCCCTGATACTGGCAATCTGGCCCAATTACCTCACGGCCATTGTTTCTCTATTTTTAATTGGCAGTGGCATGGCCATGTTGCAGGTGGTGATCAACCCACTGCTGAGAACTGCTGGTGGAGAAAAACATTATGCCTTTACTTCTGTATTAGCGCAATTAATATTCGGAGCCGCTTCTTTTTTGAGCCCCCGGGTATTCACTTATTTTGATGACCATCTCAGCCATCATCAATCAGGTGGTTTTATAGCTTATTTCAGCCGGATTGTTCCAGATGGCATGCCCTGGATATCGCTTTACTGGATATTTACAGCTATCGCACTGGTTATGATAGCTATCATATTCTTTTCAAAATTTCCTGTCGTAGAATTAAAAGCGGATGAAAAAGCGGGAACATTTAAAGCACATCTGGCACTTTTAAAGAATCCGACTGTTATCTTGTTTTTTCTGGGGATTTTCTGTTATGTTGGAACAGAACAAGGGCTAAACAATAATTTATCCTTGTTTTTACAAAAATATCATGGTACAGCGCCAAATGTTGCAGCAGATATATTAGGGAATTTCTGGGGATACATGACCATCGGAGGTATTGTTGGTCTGTTTTTACTGAAAGTAATGGACAGCAGACGCGTTTTAATCCTTTTTTCTGTTTTAGCGATCATAAGTTTCGCAGTGGGTTTGTTTGGTTCCGGAACTATTGTATTATATGCATTCCCCATGGTGGGGTTTTTTGTTTCCGTTATGTATCCTATAATATTCTCTCTGGCACTTAATTCGCTTGATGAGCATCACGGATCTTTTGCGGGGATCTTAGTGACGGCGATTATCGGTGGAGCAATTATTCCTTTAATAATTGGCGCTATTAGTGACTCCCTTGGATTGCATGCAGGAATGTATCTGCTTTTCATCACCATGGGTTATATACTGAGTATCGGACTTTGGGCAAAACCGCTTATAAATAATGAGACCATCTTAAAAAATAAAAAAAATCAGCATGGATAGGGACAAGGCAGTTATTGGCATCGATCTTGGGGCAACCAATATACGGGCAGGAAGATATGTAAATGGCGCATTAAATGAAATCTTGCACTGTGCCACTCCCAATAAAGGCACTGTTCAGGAAGTGCTGCAGGCAATATATAGTTTGATTGAGCCTTTAACCAATACGGGGAACGTCACCTCAATCGGCATTGGTGTGCCCAGTGTAGTGGATGTAAAAGAGGGTATTGTTTACGATGTGCAGCATATTGCTTCCTGGGTGGAAGTACCATTGAAAAAATTGATGGAGACCCGGTTTCAAATGCAGGTGTACGTTAACAATGACGCCAACTGCTTTGCTGTTGGCGAGTATTATTTTGGGAATGGTAAGGGAAAAGAAGTTGATTCATTGATTGGCCTTACATTGGGCACGGGTTT
>DATJDF010000014.1:0-2464 GCA_035497555.1 Arachidicoccus sp.
CCGGATCGCCCATCAGCGAAGCATAGACACCGACCACCGCTGCATGGACCTGTTCTTTGGTTTTCCAAAAATCATCTCTGACAATACCGTCCTCAGGCTTTAGGTCAAACAACTTGTTACATGACAGGCTGATGGATGCGATCAAAAAGGTGATTAATATATATTTTGGACTAAGTCGCATAATCATTGAATTTTATTTTTAAAAGGATGCCGTTATACCCAGCGTAAACATCTTAACAGGCGGGGTCATGGAATTGTCTATCGCCACCCTGAACGGACTAGAGCCCCGCACACTGACTTCCGGATCCTGCCCGGTATATTTTGTGAATGTCAGGATATTTTCCGCTGTCAGATAAGCGCTGAAGGATTTTGCTCTTAATTTCTTCAGTAAAGGTTCCTGAAAAGTATATCTGATGGTAGCTGTTCTAAATCTTAAAAAAGATCCATTCTCAACATATCTTGATGAGCCCAGCCAGTTGTAGCCGGTTTTATATAATGCACGCGGTATATCTGTGACATCTCCTTCATTTCGCCAGCGGCGCATTACGGCTGAACTCTGGTTATCGTAATCATACATATTTGTGGTATTCATTTCTGTGCCGTTTACCAACTGGGAACCTGTCCTGAAATTAAAAAAGGTGGAGAGCCGCCACTGCTTGCCAAAAGAAACATTCAAACCAAATCCTCCCGTCAGCGCCGGATTACTGTTACCTAAATAAACGATATCCCGATAATCGATCGTTCCGTCATGGTTCACGTCCTCATACATGGCATCTCCAGGCTGAAAAGTATAGTCTACAGAAGGATAGCTATAGGTCATGTATACCTGATCGCCATTCGGTCGGTGTATAACGGCCCCGTTCGCATCTTTTGCAAGGGTGGCTGCTTTATCCTTATAAACCCCCAGGAAATTATAACCATAGAAAGAACCAAAAGGATTATTGACTTGCATATAAGTTTTGTACACCCCGTTTGAGGCCACATTGCCTTTTTCTAAGGGATAAAACTCAGATATTTTCCGGATCATATTCTGATTTTTGGCCAGGTTCATATTAAAATCGACCTTCCACTTCCCGCTTTTAAACGCCTGCGTCTGAATGGTGATTTCAAATCCCTGGTTATCCATGGTACCTACATTCATGTTCACCGCATTGAATCCGTTGATCGAAGCGATTTCAAGGCCGTTAAATAAAAGATCCTTGGTCCGGTTGCGGTACACTTCTGCGTCAATAAAGAACCGGTTTTTAAACATGGCCAGACTAAAGCCCAGGTTGGTGCCGACGACGGTCTCCCATCTCAGGTTCCTGAGTTCCATGTTCGATGGGTAGACACCGGACTCGCCCATAAAGCTCCATCCTATATTGTCATACAGATTATAGAAAGAATAGTCGCTAGAAGGCGCATTTCCACTCTCACCATAACTTACCCTTAAGCTGAGGTCGTCGATAAAATCAGCTTTTGCCATAAAAGGCTCTCCGGATACTCTCCAGCGGCCTGAAATAGATGGAAACAAGCCATACCGGTGGTCGGATGACAACCGGGAGGTTGCATCCCCTCTTAGACCGGCATTGATAATATACCGATCCAGATAGCTATACTGTCCATTAAATAGCAGGCTTCCGTTTGCGGTTTGTTTTGTACTGGAACTCAGCGCAGATTCAGCGCCATTGACTCTTGAAGGAATGGAAGGATCCTGTAAAAAAGAAGAAGCGGTATTGGATGTACGGGATTGATAAGAAATGTTCTTTGATCCATAAGTCATCATGTTGATTAAACCCATGAAACTATGCTTGGTATTTTTAAATTCCGGGGTCCAGACCAGGGAAGTCTTTGTCTGAACGGAGAATGCATCATTATCCCCATCATAAGCCTGATTGACCTTTGAATTTGTCCACTCTAGTCCTGTGGCGATCTGGGGAAGAAAGTTCTTGTTTTTTGTACTGTTGATATCAAATTGAACGTCTACGGTCGCCATCAGTCTTTTCGGCACGATCTGATACCTGATATTGAACTTCGGAGTGATCCGCTCTGATACTATTTTATTAATAGCTGCTTCGGCCAGGGCAACAGGGTTATAGGTTTTACTGTACTGTCCCTGTATATTAGACGCTGGTGAAAAATACAGCGGCGTCAGATTGCCATAATCATCAAACTTATAGATGCCCATATTTGGCATTTTCATATAAGCCACGCCCCTTACACCGTCAGAATAGTTCCGGCTATTTTCAGAGTGTGTAAAGGACAGATCGGTTTTTATATGAATCCTGTCAGATACGTTATAATCCAGGTTAATTCGCTTGCTGATGCGGGTCAGATCAGTACCCACCGTAACACCTTTCTGCGTCAGATATTCCATGGAGGCGTAATACATCGCCTTTTCACCACCGCCGGACAGGGAGACATTATGATCCTGGGTATTGCCGGATCTGGATACCGCATCAATCCAGTTTGTATTATTGCTATA
>DATJDF010000015.1:0-11165 GCA_035497555.1 Arachidicoccus sp.
AATGGGAGAAATTCCAGGCGTCAACTAAGGTTATCAGTGATCAGGAAGATAGCCTTTTCCAACGTTACCAGACAGCACGCATGCAAAATGATACTGCTGCGGCTGCTGCCATTGAGAAGCAGAACGATGGTTTGAATGATAAAAAAGAAGAAGCTTCTAAAAAGTTTATCAAGGAAAATCCAAAAAGTTATGTGAGCCTGAATTTACTGAGAAGCCTGACCTATACAACCGATTATGGTGATCTGAATAAGATGTTTACCGGATTGGATACAGCTATTCAACATTCCGTTTCAGGGGTCAAAATTGAAAAACAACTGGCCACTATGAAACAAACAGCGGTTGGTCAGCCTGCCATTGATTTTACGTTAAATGATGTGAATGGTAAATCGGTAAGTCTTTCCAGTTTCAAAGGAAAGTATGTATTGGTTGATTTTTGGGCAAGCTGGTGCGGACCTTGCCGTGCTGAAAACCCGAATGTTGTTAAGGCATTTGATAAATACAAGAGCAAGGGCTTTACCATTTTGGGTGTCTCGTTAGATGAAGATGGTGCAAAATGGAAAGAAGCGATTGAACATGATAAACTCGCCTGGACCCAGGTTTCTGATCTAAAGGGTTGGAAGGCAGATGTCGCTGAAAAATATGGCGTCCGTGCGATTCCTGCTAATTTTCTGATTGACAAGGAAGGGACAATTATTGGCCATAACCTTAGAGGAGAAGAACTGGAAGCAAAACTGGCAGAGGTGGTGAAATAATAAAGTTCATACAGGATTGTATAAATAGATAAAGGCTAAGCACACTATAGCGCACTTTGCCTTTATCTATTTACGGCTACAAACCTAACGATTAAACCATTCCGCCTTAAATGCAAATCAACAACTTGATTGCTGTTGAATTTAATATAAAAAACAACGGTGCCTCAATATTGAAAAAGATGTGGAGGTAGGGTAAAATCTATTTGCGGTTATTTCAAATAGATTACCTACTTGCTTAGAAGGATGCCACTGCCGGTGTTAACGTTTTTTTCAACTACAATAATGGAAATCTGGGAGTAATTAATATGTTCCAATCGGGCTCCACCAAACAGATCATAAATATTGAGGAAACAATTAGAAAAAAATAAATAGGAAACGAGTCGTTTACAGGCAGGAAAGGTAAAGCGTAATTAACTAAGTTTCAGACTGAATACAAATTAATGCCATTACAAGAAGATAATCGTACGGAGTTTAAAAGCAGTTTTACAGATGCTGTTATTGAGAGCCTTGTGGCCTTCGCCAATACCGGTGGCGGGCGGGTCATTGTAGGTTTGAATAACACCGGAGTCCCTGTGAATGGCTTTAGTATTGGTGCTGAAAGCATTCAGAAAATCATTAATGAAGTAAAGAATAAAACGCAACCTAGTATTTTACCAGATGCCATTGAAATTGATGTTGAAGGTAAAAAGGTGATAGAGTTAAGTATAAAGGAATTTCCAGTTAAACCAGTTTCCTTTAAAGGCAGATATTATAAGCGGCTCAATAATTCTAACCACCAGTTGTCATTAACAGAGATTGCTGATTTGCATCTTCGGTCCTTCAATTCTAGCTGGGACAGCTATATTAATCCCAGTTAAAAAATAGATCAGTTATCTCTGAGTAAAGTGATTGGCTTTGTAGATAAATGCAATACCAATAAAGATGTACCTTTACAGGATGATCCTCTTACAGTACTTACCAAGTATGAATTAATTAAGGGCAGTGGAATAACCAATGCGGCTTTTTTGTTATTTTCTGAAGAAGATGTATTTGCTGCTACTATAGAGTTGGGACGTTTATCAGACTCTACCAGTATTAAAGATGGGCTTACGCTCCGGCAGGATCTTTTTAGCGAGGTAGAAAATGTTCTGGCTTTTGTGCGAAAGCATATTAACAGGGAGTATATTATTACTGGCAACCCCCAAAGGGAAGAACGTTGGCAATATCCTATGTCTGCTATTCGTGAAATTGCCATTAATATGATAGCTCATCGTGATTATACTCATTATGGCGATTCTTCCGTAAAGTTGTATAATGATAGGATTTAATTTTTTTAATCCAGGGAGGCTTCCGGAAAGCATTACTTTGGAGAACTTGCTGTCTGGTGAGTATGTGTCTGAGACAAGAAATAAGAAAGTGGCTTCCATCTTTAAGGAAGCACAGCTTATAGAAAAATATGGATCCGGCATAAAACGAATTTTGGAGGCATTTAAAGAATACGGGTTAAAAACACCAAAATTCGAAAACTTTCAACATGGCTTTAAGGTAACGGTCTATGCTACTGTACTCAATGATGAGGGAGTAAATGAGGGAGTAAATGAGGGAGTAAATGCAGGAGTAAATCTATTGATTAGTGAAATAGGATCATCACCCGGCAAAAGAATACCATTTTATGCTGAAAAACTTGGGATTCCTGCGAAAACCATAGAAAGATGGTTGAAAGTACTCAGAGAAGAAAATGTAATTGTTTTCAAAGGTGCATCCAAATCCGGCGGATACTGGAAGGTTGACGAGTAAAGCTTGAAGTATACGAAGGATTTACCAGGAAAGATAAAGTAGGAAGAGGTTGGAGATTGTAAATGGTCGTCCCTCGGATTCCCATTGGTGATATTTGCGCTCGTATGAAGACCCAACTATCCGGAGAGGGGAGCTTTAAAATAATCTCTCTTTCTGCACCAATTGATGCACATTCGGGCCGTATTCGATTCGCTCTTGTTCACTTTCAATAATTTGAACAATATCCATTGATTTGACGATAATATCCTTCGATTATTCGTTTTAGGTTATTTTCTACAAGTGTTTAATATGTATCCAAAATTGTCAAAGTCAACACCTACAACGCATCTCTTGCGTTAACGGTGAAATAATAAAGTTCATACAGGATCGTATAAATAGATAAAGGCAAAGCACACTTTAGCGTACTTTGCCTTTATCTATTTAGCCCTTGAAATAGCTATGCCGGGATTAAACTGGTCGCAATACCAATTCTATTCCAGGCATTGATGGTAATAATGGCTAAGATAACTTGCGCCAAATAGGAGGGATCTAACACTTTAGCTGCCTCGGCATATGTTTCGTCCTTAACATGATTACTGATTAAGGTGACTTCTTCTGTCAAGGCTAGTATGGCGCGTTCATCTTCAGAAAAGAACGGTGTCTCACGCCAGGCATTAAGTGCATAAATCCGCTGCTCTGTTTCACCAGCTTTACGTGCATCTCTGGTATGCATATTTATGCAGAACGCACACCCATTTACTTGGGAAGATCTGATTTTAATCAAGTCTTTATGCTTTCTTGTCAGCGGAGTGCTTTCAATGAACTTTTCCAGACCAAGAATGGCATTATATCCTGCTGGTTCTAATTTTTCGATGTTAATTCGAGTTTGCATTTTTAAAGATTTATTTGTTTAATGCAAAATTACCCCGAATTATTACGACGCTATTATACCAGTTGTAAAAAAACGTATGGCCCAGTAAATCTACTTAGCCACCTTTTTGAGAATCGCAAGAGCCTCTGCCATTTCATTTTGTTCCAGTGAAGCAAAGCCCAATCTCAAACCATTACTTGCAAATGACTCATTCTTATAAAAATTACCATTGTCAATATAAAGCCCTTCTCTCATAGCGTTTTCTGACATTTTTATTAGATCAATATTTTTTTCAAATTTCGACCAAACGGCGAGTCCGCCTTCTGGAATTGAGAACTCTATTACGTTTTTAAAATCAGATTTCAGTATCTGGCAAAATTGATCCCTGCGTTGCTTATAGGATTTCAATGATTTTCTAAAATGCCTTTCCATCTCACCATTGTCAAACATCACGGCAAATGCCTCTTCTAACAATGTATCACCTTGGCGGTCTATTAGTTCCCTCAGAGATGAGGCGGCATCAATAAATGCGGGTGGTCCTGACATAAAGCCAATGCGAAGTGCCGGAGCAAAAGTTTTTGAAATTGAACCGATATAAACGACATTTTGATGATGGTCAATACTTGCTAATGGAAGGAAAGGCTTATTTTCATAATGAAAATCAAAATCATAATCATCCTCAATTATTGCAAAACGGTATTCTTTTGCAAGATTCAGCAGTTTTAATCGTCGATCCATGCTCATCGTTACCGTGGTTGGGCAATGATGGTGCGGAATGACATATACTGCTTTTATTTTCTTACGGTGTTGTAATAGGCCTTCAAGAAAATCTACATCCATCCCATGATTATCAATCGGAATGCGTAGCAGATTGGCACCCGCGTGCCTAAAAGTTTCATCTGCAGAATAATAGTTTGACATCCCGACGGCTATATTTTCCGAAGGGTCGAGCAATAATTGTGCAGCCAGATAGATACCCATCTGACTACCTTTTGTAATAAGGATATTTTCTGGACTGACCATTAAGCCTCTGGTACCGGAAAGATAATCACAAATTGCAGTGCGTAGATGAAGTGCGCCTTTAGTGCTTCCGTAGCGGAGAAATTTTCGCCCATACGTTTTTCTTGAAATACTTCGATATTCGCGCATTAACTGATCAACAGGCGCCAGCCGGACATCTGGAAAGCCATCATCAATTGCCTGCATACTTTTTTGTAGATTGATACTGGGTACTGCATTTTTAAATTTATTTGTCCAAATAAATGAAGCTTTATGAGCATGGCTGTCTGGGGTATCAGGTTGTAACTTTCTGGAAAGTGCCGGTAGTTTGGACAATACATAAATGCCTTTACGTTCAATGGATTCAGCCCAACCCTGATTAATCAATTCCTCATAAGCCAATTTTACCGTATTTCTATTGATGCCAATTAATTCTGCCAGTAACCGGGAACTAGGCAGTATTTCCGAGGGCCTGAGTGTGCCACTGGTAATCAAGGATATAAAGGTATTGCATACCTGTATATAAATGGGCACGCAAGCATCGCGATCCACCTGAATTAATGATTTGTAAGGTAACATCTGGGCTATAGTTTATATTGAAACTGGTATACAAATATAATCCAATATCCTTATACTTTTGTCCGAAATAAACAATATGAAACAGGTTTTGGTCATAAATTCCAGCGCAAGAAAGCAAAATTCCAGGAGTAGAGAACTGACCAAATTTTTTGTTGATTACTGGAAAAGTGTGCATGTCGATCCGATTATCCATTTTCGTGAATTAGGCAATGCTGATGTGCCCCATATTGATGATAAATGGATTAAGGCAGCTTTTAAGCCAGCATCCGCAAGGACAATGATGGACACTGCAGCATTGAAATTAAGTGATACATATATTGCTGAACTCCGGATGGCGGAAGTAATTGTAATAGGTGCCCCAATGTATAATTGGTCCATTCCTAGTACACTCAAGGCTTATATCGATCAGATTCTCAGGGTCAATGAAACCTGGAAGCCTGATCCCACCCACATACAGCATCCTTATATTGGTATGCTTGGAGGCAAGAAATTATTTTTATTGTTATCAAGGGGTGAACAAGGCTATGAGAAAGGAGATTATAATGAACATATGAATTTCCAAAACACCTATTTAAAGACCGTATTTAATATAATGGGGGTTAGTGAAATTTATGTACTTGCGGTTAACCGGCAATCATTTGACGCTGCTAAAATAAAGTGCTCCATAGAAGAAATACTCAGTCATCATGATGGGAAGATAGTAAATGAGTAGCTACATGTTGTCGAATGCTCCTCAAATGTTCCGCAGTTTATGTTGTCATTACAGATGGAGCTTTACATTTTTTAAAGGAGAGACCGGAATCATAAATCGTTTACAAACCAGCTTGTATCAGTTAGTTCGCTGGCTGTAATACTTATACCTGCAGGAACGATATTAAATAGTTTTAATTAATGAAAAATACTGTACTCAAAGGAAGCTTGCTAGTGGCGTTAGGGGCCTCAAGCTATGGGATGCTGACCACTTTTGTGAAAATGGCTTACCAGGAAGGTTTTAATACGGCGGAAGTAACCCTTTCTCAATTCAGTCTTGGATTTGCAGGCCTTCTGCTTCTAAACTTATTCGGCAAGAAAAAGCGTGCGGCAAAATTAGAGACTATGGGTATTAAAGGCATATTGCGCTTGATTCTTGCTGGAACTTCACTCGGCCTCACCAGTGTCTTTTATTATAAAGCAGTACAGTATGTTTCGGTAAGTATTGGGATTGTTTTGTTGATGCAAACTGTGTGGATGGGGGTCATTCTGGAAATGATTTTGCATAGGAGGTCTCCGGGATTACGTAGGGGATTTTCCGTATTAATTATTCTGACAGGGACAGTATTAGCAACCAATTTACTTAATCAATCCGGTTATATTAATTTGACTGGTTTTTTCTGGGGGATGATGGCTGCGGTTTCTTATACCGCTTCCATGTATGCATCCAACAATATAGAAATCAGTTTTCCGCCGCTGAAAAGAAGCCTATACATGATCCTGGGTGGAATGATCGCTTTGACTGTAATTTTCCATTCCTCTCTCAATACGGATTTTTCGTTTGAGATACTACCACGTTGGGGTATTCTTCTTTCTTTGTTTGGCACAGTACTTCCTCCTCTTTTATTTACAAAAGGGATGCCTTGGATAGGTGTAGGCTTGGGCGCTATTATTGCCACGATCGAAATTCCGGTTTCCGTATTAATGGCGCATCTATTGTTAAACGAGTATGTAAGCCTTTTTCAATGGCTAGGTGTAATATTGATCTTGTTTGCGGTTGTATTGATGAATTATGGAAATGGAAAAAAATTGTAGCATCTGACTCAAAGTGTAAATTGGACGGGAATATTTAATTCAATTTATTCTTTCAACGTAATTCCAAGTTTGTTAAGGCTTTGACCGATAATTAATTATCCTAATTTAATTAACACTAATTTCAATTATTTTACTTTTCTTTTGATTTTCTTATGAAATTATTTGGTTGTTTAAACGTTTAAGTATAAATTGCAGCTTAAACGTTTAAATTATTTGCAATAATCTAACGTGGTTACCTAAATTAAATTTAAAGTCATCTAAAAGCTTAATTATGGTCAGGACAAAAATTTCTGTTTGCTTTATTCTATCCCTTCTATGCTTTGGGTCTTTGTTTGCACAAAAAAATTACGATGGTATTAATGGGACGATGGGCAATCTGTTTCAGTTGTCAGATGCAAAATCCAGGTCTATCAGTCCGGAAAATTTCAATGGAGAAAAAGGAAAAGGAGGAATGGCCACTGAAGGAACCGGTAAGAATGCTGCACGTGATTTAGGAAAAGGTTGGAAAATCAGCCCTAGTGTAGTCATTAAGGCGCATACAACTTTTACGATCGCAGAAATAAAAACATCAGGCTCTATTCAGCATATTTGGATGACGCCTACAGGTAATTGGCGTAATTCTATTATCAGGTTCTACTGGGATGGAGAGGATAAGCCATCGGTAGAAGCACCTGTGGGTGATTTCTTTTGCATGGGTTGGGGCAAGTATTCTCCCCTTCAATCACTGGCTGTCTGTGTCAACCCGGGAAGTGCCTTTAATTGCTACTGGCCAATGCCATTTAGGAAAAGTTGTCGTATCACCATGGAAAATATTGATGATGTACCGATGACGCTATATTACCAGGTGGATTATATCGAAACAAAAGTACCGGATGATGCTGCCTATTTTCATGCGCAATTCAGAAGGGTCAATCCATTGCCTTATAAAACAGATTTCGTCCTTTTGGATAATGTAAAAGGAAAGGGACAATATGTGGGCACTTACATGGCTATCGGTGTTCATAATAACGGTTGGTGGGGAGAGGGAGAAATCAAGTTTTATATGGACGGAGATACCGAGTATCCTACGATATGCGGAACGGGGACCGAGGATTACTTCTGTGGGTCATATGATTTTGATACTCATAAGAAAAATGAAGCCGGTGTTGATAAAGTCGATTATACGGAGTATTGCACTCCTTATGCCGGACTGTGTCAGGTACTCAGAGGAGACGGGCATTATGAAGTGTCGCAAAGATTTGGTATGTACCGCTGGCATATAACTGACCCCATCCGTTTTGAGAAAGATTTAAAAGTGACTATTCAGGATCTGGGTTGGCGAAGTGGCGGCAGGTATCTTCCCTTGCAAGACGATATTGCGACAACCTCTTTTTGGTATCAGACAGAACCGCATCAGCAGTTCCCTGCATTACCAGATAAAGATGGACTGGAAGTTAATTAAACAATTGCACTATATTTGGTTCTAGCTATTATTCGTTAAGACGATGAACAAAAAGACCTCTTTAAAAGACATTGCACAGCATCTAGGCGTATCCACCGCACTGGTTTCTTATGTTATAAATCATAAGGAAAAAGAAGCGCGGGTCGGACCAGAAATGGTCAAAAAGATACGCAAGGCGGTCATAGATTTAAATTATCAGCCGAACCTGATTGCAAAAAGTCTTAAGAGTGGTAAAACAAAAACAATCGGATTGATTGTGGCTGATATATCCAACCCTTTCTTTTCCACGATTGCCCGAATTATTGAGGACGAGGCCCGCAAACAGGGGTATGTGGTTATTTTTGGCAGTAGTGACGAGAGCGCGGAAAAATCACAGAGTTTGATCAGTGTATATCTGAACCGGCAGGTGGATGCTTTTATTATTGCACCTGCAGAAAATACGGAAGACCAGATTTTAGGTTTGCATAAGGCGGGTATTCCAGTCGTACTAATTGACCGTTACTTTCCAGAAGTTCCGTCGGACTGCGTTATGATCAATAACGCAGCAATATCTGAAGCGGCTGTTCAGTACCTGATAGATAAGAAAAGAAGTAAGATCGCCATGTTGACTTATAAAACCAAACTTGCCCATATTGAAGCCCGTAAGAATGGGTATAAAAATGCACTTAAGTCCAATGGGATTAAATTTGATCGGAAAATGATAAGAGAAGCCTCTTATCAGGATATCGAAAATGATGTCACCACCCAGTTGAAGGATTTATTCGGTGGTCCACAAAAGGTTGATGCAATATTCTTTGCTACCAATAGTCTGGCAGTCTATGGTTTAAAGGTAATTAATCAATTAGGCATAAAAGTCCCGCAGCAACTCGCGATCGTCTCTTTTGACCAGAGCGAAGCCTTTGACTTTTTTTATGCCCCACTTTCTTATGTATCTCAATGTCTGGAAAATGTTGGGAAAAATGCGGTTAAATTATTAGTGGAGCGTCTGGAGCAGAAGGTAAAGCCTAAACAATATGCGACAGTCGTTGTTGAGGCCAAATTGGTTATTCGCGAAAGCTGATTTTTTTTATTATTCCGCTTAAATGATTAAGCATGATCTTATTGAATTATAAATAAATGGTTTAAGTAAATATCAATCCATTAAATCTTTCATAATGACAAAAAGAGATAATATTTATTACCGACTCAAGGCATTTTTTTTCTTCTTTATATTAATGTCAATAATTATGTCCTGTAAAAATAATAACAGTCAGGAGGATAACAAGGCTGGTGGAAGTGTTGAATCTTCCAAAGATTCTTTATTGGAAAAGACGAGACCAGATGGCAGTTTTTCGGGCGATTTGAATTTTTTAAGAAAATATGATCCGGATTTAATTGTACTTCAACAAAAAGGGGATAGTAGCGCCCAGGTAATCGTATCACCAGCGTATCAGGCGAAGGTTTTTACTTCCACCGCAAATGGCCTTCAAGGAAAGAGCTTTGGTTGGGTTAATTATAAGGCCTTCTCAGGAGAAAAAGATCCACATATGAATGCTTATGGGGGAGAAAACAGATTGTGGCTCGGACCTGAAGGGGGTAAATTCTCGCTTTTTTTCGCAGCGGGTAAACCAATGGTATTTGAAAACTGGAAAACGCCTGCGGGCTTTGACAGCGAACCATGGAATCTGGTAAAAAAGGAGCAGGATAATGTCACAATGGACAAGAAAATGGCATTAACCAATTACGCTGGTACAGCGCTGAGTTTATCGATTGAGCGTACCATTAGATTGCTTACACCCGCTCAAATAGACAATACCACTGGACTGGCTCTTCAAAAGGAAAGTAGCGAATTGAAGGCTGTCGCCTATATCAGTGAAAATAAATTAACCAATACCGGGAAACAGGCCTGGAATGAAAAAACGGGGATGCCTTGTCTCTGGATTCTGGATATGTTCAATCCTTCTCCCTCGACCGTCATCGTAGTACCTTTTAAAGAAACGCCCGAAAAAGATTTCGCCGCTGTGGCAACCACTGATTATTTCGGTGCAATTCCGGCAGATAGGTTAAAACATAATAGCCACATACTTTATCTTAAAGCGGATGGCAAAAGTCGTGGCAAATTGGGTGTGGTCCCAAATAAAGCAAAAGACTGGATTGGGAGTTATGCTGCTGATACAAAAGTTCTGACCTTACTTCATTTTGATATCGAACCGGCATCGAAATACCTCAATCAGGAGTGGAACACAGAGAAGCCAACTTTTTCAGGGGATGCTGTTAATGCCTATAATGACGGTCCCCTAGAAGACGGTTCGCAAATGGGGCCTTTCTATGAAATGGAAAGTGTTTCACCCGCAGCTTTTCTTGCCCCCGGTAACACGTTGCTTCACCAGCAGTCAGTTTATCATTTTACAGGTTCGGAAAAAGACTTAAACACTATTGCACTAAAATGCCTTGGCGTATCACTGGCAGATATAAAATCCGCATTCGGTAAGTAAAAGGAAATATCCTTCCCTCATTAAAATCCGGTAAAAGCCTATCTGATTGGCCGTCGGAAATACGATTATGCAATCTATCATACTACTTAAAGTAATCTTATAATGCAAGACAATCAATTTAAATCTAAAAGCAGTCAAAATTTTCCTGCTATCGGTATCCGTCCGATTATAGACGGCCGCCTGGGTGGTATCCGGGAATCACTGGAAGATACTACAATGAAAATGGCGCAGAATGTGGCAGCCCTTTTTGAACAGGAATTATGTTATCCAAATGGTCAGTCAGTGCGCTGTGTCATTGCTGACAGTACGATAGGAGGCGTCCGGGAAGCGGATAATTGCCGCCGCAAATTTGAAATCGAAAATGTAGGGGTCTCGCTTTCGGTTACACCTTGCTGGTGTTATGGGAGTGAAACAATGGACATGCATCCTACGATGCCCAAAGCTATTTGGGGATTCAACGGCACTGAAAGGCCGGGCGCCGTATACCTGGCGGCTACCCTAGCGGCTCA
>DATJDF010000016.1:0-6679 GCA_035497555.1 Arachidicoccus sp.
TCGATTGTCACGCCTGGATCCAGTGGATAAAGACGGATTTTGTGTGTACCAGTTTTCTGAAAATTGTGTTGCATCTCCAAAATAGCCTGGTTACGGAGGACATTTTGCTTCCAGGTCCTACTTCTGTCGAATGTCTGATAATCCATAATGATCATAGACCCGCCATCTATCTGTATGCCCAGCCGCATGGCTGTATTATTTTGAACGGGTAGAGAAGGCAGGGTCCTTATCTGAATAAGTCCTTTACCTGTCTTTGATCTATTAAATTCATACTCGACCCAGGACTTCTTATAAGTAGAATCTGTGCCTATATCTACGGTAGTTGGAACCGGCCATAATGCAATAGATGCGCCACTAACACCCAGCCCGCTGATGGTTTGCCATGGGTGCGCTGTATCGCTACTATACTTTGCTGTATACTGATCCCCCTGGAAAATATAACGACTATATGTTGCGGCGGCCTTGTTTTTTGTTAAATCCTGCTCCTTGTCTTGTAGTTGGTGGCCGCTGCCCTCTAATTGTAATTTGATGAACCGCTTTTGTCCGCCAGCTTCAACAGAGAGTAGACCTTCTTTTGAACCTGCGGGTACTTTTGTCCAATCAATCCTCACCGCTACTTTTTGTTCCGATTGCAATACCCCGTTCGTTTTACTGACGAGTGTCCAGTCAGGCCGGCCGGTTATTTGCCAATTTATGGGCGTGGTGCTTTTATTCAGTAATGTAAAAAAGTAGGCTTGCCTGAATTCGGGGTCAAATACCGGGAGCCCGGCAGTGTCTTTACTAATTGGCTGATCGCTGTTCTCCGGCCAGATACTCCAGCTCCTAGTCCCCTGCTGACTCACGACACTGTCGGGTAATGGGGGTAACTGGAATACGGGTAGTTTTCTGGGTGCTGCATCCATGATACCAGCCCATTTTCCAGCTGCAAGCCCGTGATTATAGTAATTAGTCAATTGCTGGATATTATTATAGGCTTTTATGGCCTTTGCCTTATACGTATTTGCAACCGGAAATTGGTATTTGGCAAACAGCCTGCTTTTCTGAGCATAAAGTAATTTCTGATTCATGTAAAGTGACCCCAGCACCGGGTATAGCACCCATTCAAAATATGCATCTTTTACACTGGCAGGCAATTGATCACTAACTGCCCGGGCTTTACCAGCCAGCGCCTTATAGGCTGATAGCCGGCTACTGATTTCATCGCCGTTTTTGAAGGGCTGGAAATCACTATTTTTGACCTGCGAGGTCGGCTCTGTCTGGCTCCAGCCCATAAACTCCGGACGCCTGATAAACGCGAGATGGTAATACGACTGTAATATATTGCTAATCTCAGGAGAAAGAACACTGCCAAAGACAGGAAGTAACCACTGCTCCAGATGCTTAGGCAGGCTATTATGATCTACACAATGAATATTCCATGCCATATCCAAAAACAGCTGAATATTGTAAGCGGCTGGTTTTATATCACCGACATTAGCAATCCAGATATTTTTGGTATTGTAATCCCAGGCCTTTTTGAGTTCCTCATAGATTAAAGCTGGTTGGGTTGAAGACAACCAGAGATAATCATGGGGTCTGCCCCAGTATGAAAGATGATAATAAATCCCGCCACCACCAGATCGTTTTTGTTCCTGAGCGTTACTCAACCTTCTGATGTAACCGTAATTGTCATCGGTCCACATCAGCGTAATGTCATCCGGCAATTTTAGCCCTGCATCATAGATAGGAAGTACTTCCTTGTAGGGAATGAATACCTGTGGTATCTGTTTGGCTTCCTTGCCTGTATATTTTGCCAGTATGCTACGCTGGTCATCAATTGCTTTCTGTAAAAGTGATTTCTGCTCTGCTATAGAACCAGCACCTTCCATTTTGGAATCATGTACCCCCCTGAGACCGATCGTATACATGTTGTCATTATCTGCGATCTGACTTACTCTCTCAGCCCAGTAATTATATAGACTTTTCTGATTGGTTTTATAATTAAATGCCCCCCTCGTCTTTTCATCCCATTCGCCAACGTTATTGCGCATCATGGGTTCTGCATGGGAAGTGCCAATAATGATGGCATACTTTTTCGCAACTTCCTTGTTTGCCGGTATCTGAAAAAAGGGGGTCGTGCCCGGATGCATAGCTGGCCAGATCGTATTGGCGCGCAGTCTTAATAGCAGTTCAAAAACCTTCGCATAGGTATTGGGTCCAATATTATGGATAGCAGCATCAAGGTTTTTTGCGGCCCATGGACGCAGGCCCCAGTCTTCATCATTGATAAAGATCCCTCTATAGCGGACGCTAGGCCCCTCTGCCCTATGGAAATCTCCAGGTAACAGAATGCTATCTTTTCTGGTGGGAGGTGCATCCGACCACCAGACCCAGGGAGAAACACCTATGAACCGACTCAGGCTAAATATCCCATAGACTGTACCGCGCGGATCGGTACCTGTGATATATAATTGCCTGTCTTGCTTCTTATAAGTAGCTGACTTTGCTTCTTTCTCAGAAAGGCTTGTATTCGTTTTGATGGAAAGGACAAAATATTCCCATTTACCCTGCACTACATCTGCCGGCAATTTGGTTGCTATTGTACTGTCCATCTGTATAATTACACTACAATAGGGCCGTAGTTTTCTATCCGTTGTAAGTACAGGTGCTTTACCTGTGATCATAGCCATGTCCCGACATAAGGACTTGGCCGCAATCTGTATGGCAGTTGGCGCTTTATTGTCCATGTAAATCAAAGTCGGCTGGGTTGAAGATCCAAGCAGAAAGACTTTACTGTCAACACTGTTGTTATGTATTTGCCCTTGGCTTATGCAGCTAAGTAGCAGACTTCCCAGCAGTAGAAAAATGGATTTAAACATGGATCCAAATTAATGAAAACTTCGTTTAATCAGATCCATTTGGAATTAAATCTTGTGGAATAGCAATCTGGTTTTTGTGAATTTGCAGGATTTATAGGCGTTTTTTCGACAATTATTATATTCCTTAAAGGAAGAAATAGAATCAGCAGAATTTCTGAAATTGGCTGTAATGTAGACGAGACGGGTAAAATGTCAAAAGCTTTATCAAAACTAATGGTTGTTGGGAACGATTGCGTAGAAAGTTGCCATTTTACAGGACGGTACAGGATGGTTAACAGGGTGGACTCCTTTATCTTTGTTAAAGGTTGGAAATTGATTAACGACTGGGCCTATTCAATGTGAAGAATAAGCCAACTAATTGGCTGTTTTAACCAAAATTGCCGTTCTTATTTTTCTTGACATGTTAAAATATTAACAGTTGGAGCGGTTGAAACCTATTGAACCAGAATAGAAAAACTCTCCAAAGAATTAGATGAATTGGGTCTTTGTTACCTATTTGATGATTAAAGTTATTCATTATGATGTTACATCGTTATGCAAGAACCGGCGTGTGCCTGGTCCTACTGCTTTTAGTATTAAGCGGTTGCAGAAAAAAGGAGTGGGATGCTTATTACGGGCGGCCGGATAATCTGGCTCCTCCAATTTACCAGACCTTACAAGCCCGTGGAAATTTTACCCATATGCTGGCCTGCATTGATAAATCCGGATATAAGGAAAATCTGAGTAATGGCGGCTACTGGACACTCTTTGCGCCTAACGATGCGGCCTTTGAATTGTTTTTCAAAGAGCACAATATAAGTGGGGACGCTGGGATTGACTCTGTTATGGCGGCCAAGATTGTCCGGTATGCTTTGGTTTACAATGCCTATCGCAAAGCAGATCTTGGCAATGGCCAGACTGCTATTGGTCCGGATACCAGTATGGCTTTTAAAAGGAAGACGGCCTATTATGATTGGGTACAACCGGAAAATGGAAAATTAATTGTCGCCTCAAACCTCAACGGAGGTTTTAATCCGGATGACAACAATAATAAATATATCCCTTATTTTCTGGATAACTTTCTGGCATTTAACGGACTATCAGCGACTGATTATAATTTCTTTTATCCAACATCCGCTTATAAAGGGTTTAATGTAGCTAATGCTGCTGTCATCAATGCCGACATTGCTGCTGAAAACGGTCTCATAGATGAAATCGATCGTGTAATCCTGCCCCTTCCAAGCCTGGAGGATTACTTGAAAGATAAGCCGCAATACAGCGAATTTAGAAAATTATTATCCAAGGTGATTAGTTATCAGTCGAATGCAGACATTACAATACGCAACCAGGCATTAACCGGTAAGTCGGATTCTGTATTTGTCAAGTATTATGATGCTGGCGGCGTATTAGGACTGGCATTTGGACTTAATAACGAAAACTTTGTTCTAGCAGGAACGGATGCGCAAAAAGATGGATGGGGGCTTGTCATCCCCACAAATGCTGCGCTTATTCCATATGAGCAAAAGATCCTGGCACACTACAAAACCTTTGATGCAGCACCGCCCGAAGTCTTGATCAGCTTATTAAACGCGCATATGTGGCAGACGAGTATCTGGCCAAGTAAACTGGCACAAACACCGAATAGCGAACAGGAACTTCCAACTTTTGCACTTGGAGATGTTGTGGATAAGCAGGTATGCAGTAATGGCTTTTTTTATGGCATTAAAAAGGTACAGGATGCCAATGTGTTTAGAACCATATTCGGGAAACCATTCTTAGACCCCGCTTATTCTTTGATGACCAGGGCACTTAGTACGGATATTAAATTCTCTATCCTTAATCCAGATGGAAAGTATACGATGGTGATGATGTCAAATAAGAATCTTTTAGCAGCAGGATATGATTACGATTTTGACCATAGTGAATGGACCTATACAGCACCAGGCGGAACTACAGGTGGTGGTGCCAGCGCAGAATCCAGGCTATACCGCATCTTGAAAACTTCTGTTTTTGTCACCCAGAATGGGGAGTTAGACAACCTTTCAGGTTCAGGTATTGTGGCATCCTGGGAGGATGAATACGTAAAATATAAGAACAATACACTATTTGCCGGTGGTAATGAAGATGAGGGTTCTGTTGTAACGATTGATAGTATCGTGAAAACTGTGAATGGAAATGTTATCTATGTAAATGGGGTCCTTAAGTTTTCGGAGGAAACCATGGGACATCATCTGGCTATACTTGCTGCAGATGACCCCGATAATTATAGTAGCTTCTTTGAATATCTTAAAAATTCAAATTTATGGCAATCGGGTACCGAGACCGTTTTTGGTCTCACTCCGGGTAGTCCCAATACTCTATTTGTCCCGACCAATGCTGCAATCATCACTGCGGTTAAATCAGGTCTCCTGCCAGGAGATATTGTTACCGGAGAACCCAATTTTAAGCCAGGAGATAATGATGATAAACAAACGGTGGTCAATTTTATAAATTATCATATTCTCAATAAAAATACGGTTGTTACCGATGGAAAAAAGTCGGGCGCATTTGTGACAATGCTAAAGACAATTGACGGAGATCTGACTTTTATTAACATTGAAAATCAACCTGGCCATATAGTGTTGAAAGATATAAATGGCGGTTCCTCTAACCTGATTAATGCCCATAGTAACCATCTTGGGGACCGGTCGGTTATTCATTCTATTGATCGGGTACTAAATTTTAATGTGCATTAAAAGAAATTTTAAGAAATATGAAAAGAAAATTCACTATAACATTATTTTTATTGAGTACGCTGATGCTTTTGGTTAGCCCGATGATTTACGGCCAGCAACCGGAGAAGAGGATAATTCTTCGTGGTCGGGTGCTGGATGCAGCCAGTCAGTTGCCACTCAGCGGAGCTTCCGTCATTGAGGTTGATAAAGATGGCCGGACTATTAACGGTACTGTTACTGATATTGACGGAAATTATGCATTACGTTTAGATAACCCAAAGGAGAACAACATTGCGGTTGCTTATATTAATTATAAAACGTTTACAGAGAAAATTAAAGATCGTCCTTCCATCGATATTCTACTGGAAAACAATGAGAGTTCCTTGACTGATGTGATCGTAAAGGCGGATAATATGATTGATAATGGTACCGGATTGAAGACCTCGGAACGCACCTCTACTTTAGCCACTGCAACGATTGATCGTAAAGATCTTGAGAACCTGTCAACACCTAATATTGCGCAAGCACTACAGGGACGTCTGCCGGGGGTGGACGTAAGCGTAACCTCAGGTGATCCGGGTGCTGGCTTAGCCATCAGAATAAGGGGAACTGCCACTATTAACGGTTCGGCAACGCCTTTGATTGTATTAGACGGGATGCCGTACTCCACAACTATACCTGCTGATTTTAATTTTGGTACAGCGGATGTGCAGGGTTATGCACAGCTGCTAAATGTTGCGCCAGCAGATATTCAGGATATTACCGTATTGAAAGATGCCGCGGCCACGGCTGTCTGGGGTTCCAAAGCTGCTAACGGGGTGTTGATTATTAATACCAAACGAGGTAAGACAGGTAAACCTGCTATTGCTTATTCATTTCAGGGCACCTTTTCAAAACAGCCCAATAGTATTCCTTTATTAAACGGGGATCAATTTGCAACTTTAGTCCCTGAAGAGGTATCTAATACCGGCAAAAGTCCTTTGGATATCACATCTAACAAGGAGTTTTCTTATGACCCGACGGATCCTTACTGGTATCATAATTATTCCAATAATACCAACTGGATAGATGCCATAACACAAACCGGGTATTCTCAGGAGCACAACGTATCAATGACCGGGGGTGGTG
>DATJDF010000017.1:0-3734 GCA_035497555.1 Arachidicoccus sp.
TTCAATCAGTTGGGTAATTTTAGATGGACCATAATCCTAAATAGATTATTCACCTCATATATCCCTTTTGTAAAATGTATATCATAATCCTCTTTTTTTGCCGCTGGAAAAGAAAACAAAATTTAAGTTAGTGGGGGTCGAAAATATTTCGAATCGAAATAATCGGAACAGGCCGCTACAACAATAAGGACAAGAAGGCAATCGAATACCTAAGATATTCCGGACAAAAAACGGGCCGTCTAACATGATTAGACGGCCCGTTTTAAACCGATTATAATGTACGCCTTTAAATTAAATAATCAAGGCAACTCCTATTTTTGCTTGAATGCTTAATACAATTCGCTTACACCTTCCACCAGAACAGTTGCTTTGTTGTTTAAAATTTCAACAAAACCACCGTCGATGGCAAACAGCACATTATCAGTGCCTTTGGCGTTATTCAACACTTTAATCTTGCCTTTGGTAAGCGCACTCACCATGGGTGCATGACGGTTCAGCACTTCAAATAAGCCACTGACGCCGGGTAGCTGAACCCCATAAACTTCTCCACTGTAGATCCTTTTCTCTGGTGTTAATATTTCTAAAAGCATGTTATCAATTTAATAAGGTAACTAAATTCAAGCCGCTAAAGGTAAATTCAGATAAGCAGAATATACCCCGGATTACCCTTTTACGGCTTACCGTGGGACGATTATCCCTGGGCCTGAGCCAATAATTTTTTACCTTTTTCAACTGCATCTTCCAAAGTACCTACCAGGTTGAAGGCTGCTTCGGGATACTCATCCACTTCGCCATCCATAATAGAATTAAATCCGCGGATGGTATCTTCGATACCTACGAATACACCTTTCAGACCAGTGAACTGTTCGGCCACGTGGAACGGTTGGGATAGGAAACGCTGCACTTTACGGGCACGGAATACCGTTTGTTTATCTTCATCACTTAATTCATCCATACCAAGGATAGCGATGATATCCTGCAATTCCTTATAACGCTGCAAGATTAATTTTACCCGGTTGGCGCAATCGTAATGTTTGTCACCCACAATTGCCGGTGTCAGGATTCTGGAAGTAGAATCAAGTGGATCGACCGCAGGATAAATACCTAAATCAGCAATTTTACGCGACAATACCGTAGTAGCATCTAAGTGTGCAAAGGTAGTAGCCGGTGCCGGGTCAGTCAAGTCATCTGCAGGTACATATACCGCCTGAACAGAGGTAATTGAACCGTTTTTAGTAGAAGTAATTCTTTCCTGCATCAATCCCATTTCGGTAGCCAGCGTTGGTTGGTACCCCACAGCAGAAGGCATACGACCTAGTAATGCGGAAACTTCAGATCCAGCCTGTGTAAAGCGGAAGATGTTGTCCACAAAGAAAAGAATATCTCTTCCCTTTCCAGTACCATCTCCGTCACGGAAATATTCAGCAATGGTCAAACCACTTAAAGCCACACGAGCACGTGCTCCCGGAGGTTCATTCATCTGACCGAATACGAAAGTAGCTTTTGATTCTTTCAACACTTCCAGGTCAACGGTGTTAAGGTCCCATCCGCCTTCTTCCATGGAATGCTTGAATTTTTCACCATATTTCATAATGCCGGCCTCGATCATTTCACGAAGCAGGTCATTTCCTTCACGGGTTCTTTCTCCTACACCAGCAAATACAGACAGACCACCATGCCCCTTGGCAATATTGTTGATCAATTCCTGGATAAGTACAGTTTTACCTACACCTGCACCACCAAAAAGACCAATTTTACCACCCTTTGCATAAGGTTCGATAAGATCGATGACCTTGATACCGGTAAACAATATTTCTGTAGAAGTATTCAGGTTTTCAAAAGCGGGCGGGATATTATGAATGGGGCGGCCATTTTCCTTAGAAATCTGAGGCAATCCGTCAATTGCATCACCTGTAACATTAAACAAACGGCCATTGATACCTTCACCAACAGGCATAGTAATCGGCCGGCCGGTATCAATCACTTCCGTACCACGTACCAGACCTTCTGTTCCTTCCATGGAAATGGTCCGGACACTGTCTTCCCCTAAATGCTGTTGTACTTCCAACACCAGCTTTTCGCCGTTGTCTTTAATCAGTTCCAAAGCGTTATAGATCTCAGGCAACTGCTGAATATCCGGGAAATGTACGTCTACTACCGCACCAATGATTTGTTTAACCTTACCTTTGTTAGCCATAAATGACAAAGAATTAATGTGTCTTTTTGTGATAAAAATTCTAATGAAATATAACAGCAAAAGCCGCTATTTTCAATTTTTGGCAAAGGTAAGGGTTTAGAATTTTTTAAAGGAGAAAAAGAGGGAATAAATTTGACAAATTGCCCTTTTTCTCTATATTACGGGTATCAGCTCCCATCACCAAAAAATATATTTTTGATAAATATGCCAAGCGAATGTTAAATACCCTACTTTTGGTATTGCATTTAAACAACTAACACTTATGAAATTTAGCGATATGAGTAAATTGCTAATTCTTGCTGCATTCTTGCTTCATGCAGTAAATTTTTATGGACAAGAAAAACTCATCCATTTTGGCAAAGCTTCCGAGGCAGAATTAGCTTTAAAAGATTGTGACTTTGACCCCGGGGCAGATATGATCTGCTTATTGGAAGAGGGCACCGTGATGTATAACCTAAACGGTAATACCCCGGTCCTCGAGACTGCTGTACGCAAAAGGTTCAAAGTATTGAAGACATCGGCCATTCCTTCAGCGAATATTAAATTGAGGTATTACAGCAAAGATCGTTACGAGGATATCGCCAACATAGACGGATACGTCTATAATAAAGACGATCAGGGGAAAATCACCGTTACCAAGCTGGCCCGAAGTGATGTATATCGTAAAAAGGTCGATGACGAGTATTCAGAGGTAACATTTGCCCTGCCGGGCGTAAAAGAGGGCAGTGTCTATGAATACCGTTATAAAAAATACCGTTATACTATCGGTGGAATCGAGCCCTGGTATTTTCAGCATACTTACCCTACTAAATACAGCGCCTATCATCTAATGATACCTGAATATTTCGATTTCACCTATCAGGCGGTTCGACGTCAGGAAATGGAGGTCAAAGCAGATGGCAACTCTGCAAAAGGTGCCTTTTATAGCATGAAAAATATTGCCGGTATGCATTCCGAACCATTTATGGCCGGTTCGAATGACTTCTTACAGCGGGTCAATTTTAACTTGGTTTCTATAAATCCGCCCGGAGAGGCCCCTATTATCGTTGGAAAAACCTGGGAAGGGATCTCTAAAGAATTGATGGATAACCTGTATTTTGGCCAACAACTGCGTAAAAATATACATGGTACGGATGAACTGCAGCATGCGCTGGACAGCCTCTCCACAAAACAGCAAAAACTTAGGGCAATCTACCAGTATGTGCAAAAGAATATGGCTTGGAACGGAAACTATAGTCTATTCTCGGCTGATAATGGCATTAAAGATGCCTGGGATAAAAAACAGGGCTCAACGGCCGATATCAATATGGTACTTATAGACCTGCTCAGAGACAATGACATTGCTGCCTACCCGATTTTAGTGAGTACAAGAGACAATGGGGCTGTTCGCAAATCCTACCCGGATCTTTGGCAATTCAATGCCACGATGGCTTATGCCCGGATAGATACGACAGATTACATTCTGAATGCAGCGGACAAAATGAACCCGGTGGGTCTTATTCCTTATGAAGTTCAATATACCAACGGCTATCTTGTC
>DATJDF010000018.1:0-6979 GCA_035497555.1 Arachidicoccus sp.
AAGGATCATCCGGAGCAATTTAAAAACAAACCCACTTATACAGACCCTGAACGAGGTGGTTATGATCTGATGCCACAATATGCAGTTGATGAATCCTGGGGGCCTAAATTAGAAGGGCAAACTATCCGGCCCTACTACTCCTTTGACAAAGACAAGAACAATCCTTATTTTGGCGTCACAGCGCCCTGGTCAGCACAGCCGGATAATGTCCGTAATTTCTTTAAGACAGGGATTACCTTAACCAACAGTGTCAGTGTAGGGGGTGGAAATGAGGATGGTGCCTTCAGACTTTCCTATAGTAATATGACCCAGAATTATATTATGCCTGGTTCAAAACAGGTGCGCAATAATATTGGCTTCAATGGTTCACATGCATTGCTTCCTAATTTAAGGGCCATTGTTTCTGCCAACTACTCTGTCAATGATGTGAAAGGCAGAATTGGCACCGGGTTTTCTGGTCTTAATCCCATGGAACTATTCTCGATGTATAGCCAGCGGCAGCTGGATGTAAACATGCTGAAATATTATATGTTCCCGGACGGCTCTCAGGTTAGCTGGAACAGAAAAGCATTTGATGACCCTACCCCGGCTTCTGCGACCTCTCCTTATTGGAATGCCTATAATGCCTATGAAACAGATACGCGTAAGCGGCTCTATGGTCAAGCGGGGCTCGAATACAAACCGGTTGATTGGCTGAATCTAACGGCAAAGGTCTTCATGGATGAGTTCAGTACCCTTCAGGAGGAACGCAGTCCACAGGATCTGCTTTCCGGTCAGACAGGCGGATATGCAAGAACAGATATTGATCATCAGGAGTTTAATTATCAGTTTATGGCGAATGCCAAAAAGGACCTTAATTCCTGGTTAAGCCTGAATGCAACAGTAGGTGGAAATATTATGACCCAGGAAGATGGGGTTAATATTGGTAGCTTTACAGGGCTCATCGTTCCAGGCCTATACAATCTTACAAATTCAAGCGGTCGTGTTACCTACAGTAATTATCTATTTAGAAAAAGAATCAATTCCCTGTTTGCGGACCTGCTTGTGAATTTTGCAGACAACCAGTATTTGGAACTTACCGGCAGAAATGACTGGGCATCTACGCTGGCGGCGGGCAATAATTCCTACTTTTACCCATCAGCTTCTTATTCAATGATCTTCTCTAATTGGCTAACCAAATGGAAATGGCTTTCTTATGGTAAATTCCGGGCCAGTGTTGCGCAGATCGGCAGTGATACGGATCCTTATCGTACCAGCCTGGCATATGGCGCACCAGTCGCATTCGGTGGCGGCTCTTATATTCAAAAAGATCCCAATCTTTTCAATCCGGCCCTGAAACCGGAAAGGAGTACGGAATATGAGACCGGGGTGGAACTTAAATTTTTAAACAACAGAATCGGCCTTGATCTGACGGCCTATAGCCGTACCACCCAGGACCTGATCATTCCACTTAGCATTTCAAGTGCAACGGGCTACAATACCTTTTATGCGAATGCAGGCAAATCGAGAAACCAGGGCATAGAGGTACAATTAAGCGGTCGTCCGATCCAGACCAAAAATTTCACCTGGGAGGCAACGCTGAATTTCTCGACAAACAAAAGTGAATTACTCAGTCTTGACATTCCCAATAACCCGGATATCCAGGGGTATATTGTGGGCACAGAGCGAAGGCGCCACTCCGTTAGCACTGAGGCGATTGTCGGCCAACCACTATTTGTGTTGACGGGTACCGATTATACCTATATGAATGGCCAGAAAGTCATTGACAGTAGCGGCCATTACGTTCCTTCAGAACCAGGTCAGATTATCGGCAATACGGAACCGGATTTCATTGGCGGTTTCAGTAACAGGTTTACCTACAAGAACGTCAGTTTAAGTGCACTGGTAGATTTCCAGAAAGGCGGCAATTTCTTCTCTTATACGAATATGTATGGTCTTTCCTCTGGTCTGGTACAGGAAACAGTAGACAACAATATTCGTGAAACGGGTATTGATGTCACGGGTGTATTACCTTCGGGTGAACCATACACCAAACATCTGAACGCAGCAGATTACTTCAAAAACAATTTCGGAACCAATATTAATGCGGCCAATGTCTACGACGCCAGCAATATTTACCTCCGTGAAGTAACACTTGGTTACCAGCTTCCGGATAAATGGGCATCTGCTATCCGGGCCTCACATGCGACTATCTCTTTATATGGCCGGAACCTGTGGCTCATGTATAGTAAAGCACCGAATGTGGATCCTTCTAATCTTATCAATTCCACCGGTAATATTACGGGGATGGAAGGCGGGGCATTGCCCTCTGTTCGTTCCTACGGCGTCAATCTGAATATTGGCTTCTAAATCTTAAAAAAAGCATTATGAATCATAAAAGCATAAATCGAATTATATTGGGGCTGGGAGCGGGGCTGCTATTACTTCAGTCCTGTACCAAGGGTTTCGAATCTTTGAACCAGGATCCAACAAAGGCAACGGATATTACCCCCTCGGAAATCATCACGGGTGTAGAAAAATCTGCCTCGGATATTGTTTACAATAACAGCGTAAACGGGAGCTTAGGTATGCTCTATGCGCAATTCTATTCACAGACACAAAAAGAGTCCAGCAGTCAGTATCAGCTGGATGAAGGCAGTAATAATGTAATATGGTCCCTATACAGCGCACCTCTTTCTAATATAGCTGAAATTATCCGTTTGAACGCCGTCAAGCCGGAACCGGGTGCAGAAAATGAAAATGCTATTGCCGGTATTCTGAGTGTCTGGATCTACCAGATTTTGACGGATGTCTATGGAGATGTACCGTATTCCCAATCGCTTGCCGGGGGCAAGAACCTTACTCCTGAATACGACGGGTCTAAAGCCATTTACGATAGCCTCGTGCAGCGTCTTGATGTAAACATCCAGGCACTGGATAGCGCCAAACCATCCTTTCCAACAGGTGAATTAATATATAACGGGGATGTAACTAAATGGAAACGCCTGGCAAATTCCTTAAAACTTAGATTGGGCATCAGGATGGCAGATGCTGAACCTGCTAAATCTAAAAAAATCATCCAGGAGGCTGTTACAGCCGGCGTCATGAGCAGTGCCGATGACGAAGCTAAATTTCCATATTTAGCAACACCGCCCGATCAGTTTCCATTTAATGAAGAAAAAGGGACTGGTATTCCTAATGATTTCCAGGTGACTGAGACCTTGGTGAATTTCCTGAAAGAAACGGGTGACCCCAGGCTTTCTATTTATGCACGCCCTGCAACGGATAATAATGATTATGTAGGGAAACCCTATGGTCTGGGCTCCTTTGAGGGTGGCTTTGGTGCATTCTCCTATCCGGGTACAGCTGTCTACAGTCCGACTTTCCCAGGTTATATTATGAGTTACACCGAGGTCGCCTTTATACTGGCGGAAGCGGCCCAGCGCGGATGCTCAGTGGGCGGCACTGCTGAACATTTCTACCAGGAAGGCGTCACAGCCTCCATGCAATTCTGGGGGGTTTCTGAAGCAGACACAAAGGCATTTTTGGCAAAAAACCCTTATAATGCTTCCAAATGGAAGGATGTAATCGGGACACAAAAATGGTTGGCTTTATATAACCAGGGCTTACAGGCCTGGTTTGAAAGGGTGCGTCTGGATTTCAAAAAACCAGACGGATCACCACTATTTGTCGCACCGGCACAGTCACTGGACCCTTCTGTAAAGTTGGTTCCCTACAGACTTACTTATCCTATCTCCGAAAAATCCAATAACAACACCCATTATAATAGTGCAATCGAGAAATTAGGTGGAACAGATTCTAAAGGAATACATTTATGGTGGCAAAAATAATCCGATTGGCATATAATATATAAGATTACAAAAAATAGAATGGGTGCAGCCGTAAAGGGCTGCACCCATTTTGCTTGGTAATCTACCTGTTTTGGAAATGCACCTATTAATCTAAAATCGTGCAGAACAGTGACTTATTTTGTAAAATACTGTCTGGCAAGCCGGAGCCATATTAATTTAATTGATTATTCCAAAATGCAATATATTTGATGCTTAATACCAAAGCGACACTTATGAAATGCAGTATTTCCATCCTACTATTTGCATTCGTTTTCTCAGCAACCGCTCATGCACAACCCAACCCGAAACAGACTTTTATCGACTCACTTGCGCTGGACATTTGCAACCGCATTGATACCAGCCATTTGGATTCTGACACCGCTCGGGTATTGTCTGCACTACGTCAAGGCGTTAATTCGGTCAAAAACTTTGAAGGGAAGGAGAGCGCAATATTAAAACAGGCTTTATATCTTAGGCTGCGACATAATTGCTTGGAGTTTTATGATTTTGTCGGAAAGTATCTGCCCCATAGTAAATCCTGGAAATTGACTTCTACATTACCTGAGCCGCATATGAATGCAGCGGACCTCAAAGCCTTTAGCGAATATAAAAAATTTTCCTATATTGACGGCAATGACTCGATTGTTCAACTTGATTTTGCTAATAATTACTGGATAGATCATTTTTCAGATAGCACCTATTCAAAGCTAAGCGTTCATTGGATGGATGAAAAGACGTTTTACATCAGCTTCATCGAAAGTAACAACAACATGCGTAGGCTTTATAGTATTGCGGGTGACCGGTATGTCTACCACTTATTGGAGAAAACCGATAAATATTTCAAAGTAGCAACTAATATTGAAGGCAGACAACGGTATACATTGTTTAATCTCTATTATACGGATATTGATCAGTAGCTATTCCTTTCAAAATGTGTCCATCCCATGACCGGGTCGATTGCGCCTATTTTCAGTTCACCGGTTTTAACTGATTTACCTCCATCAAGACTGCCGCCTTCTGATCTGCCGTTCTTCCCGTAAAAAGCTGACCCCATAATGTCACTCTTTTATTAAGCATCGATGCGATACAATAACCGGAAATCATAGCCGCATGAGTCGACATAAAGTATAGCTGAATTTCCGCTACGTCTTTCAAATCATGATCCCTGATTTCAGGATCCGGTTCAGCCGGATCCGCGATTATATTAACAGGCGCATCTGGCCGTAATATAAAATAACTTTGTTCATCTTCTTTCACGCGAACAATGGTACCGGTCATCTTACTGATGGCAGGATCGTAATAAAATACATTTTTACCCTTAAATTTTCTGGCCGCAGTAAAAGCGGCCGTATTCATGTGTGAAAAAGCAACCTTGCCAAAATTATTTTTATTGAGATCAAAAGCCATTGAAGCCGGTGCTTTGTCCGGTGCTGTAAATAACCCCGCCTGGAACCGGTGCAGCAGCGGTTCCCCACTTGCTGTATCCCATTTAAAAGTAATTTCGTTTTGTACAAAACCTGCTAAAGGATTGTTCTTTTCATTCTGGTGGTCATCGCTACGGGAATCATCATGGTTGCGCTTAACACCCGCTGATCGTTGTTCTACTGTAAAATACCCCTCTTTAATGACCAGGTGTACATTATTACTGTTGAAGCCTTCACCGGTGGCCAATATTCTGCTATTATCACCACCCAAACGATATCCCATGCCTGTCTGGCTTAACAAAAGCCGGATTCGGGATTCAGATTGGTTATAAAGGAAAAGCAAAGCGTCAATTTTCTGCCCGTCCAAATTTATATCTCCGACGGCAAAGGTAGCGAGCCTAAAACCCTTCGGAATAAACGCTTTAAAGACCTGGTTACCCCGGGCAAAATCAACCGGTTTCTCCAAAACCTTTCCACGTGCAGCCAATTGAAGAATTTTTGCCTCTGAAGTGTTGTCAAAAGGCAATTGACCGGTTTGAACCGCATTCACATAATCACGAGCGTAATAGTTTTCAATACCGTAGTTTTGGGTCCTTAAGCAATATGTATTAAAATAGTATTTATCATCCTTAGCCTTTACAAATACCATCGATCCTGTAGAATAGGCACTGCTACTTCCCAGACGCCAATCAATCGTTAAGCATGGGCCGTTTAGCGCAGCCGTGCAACTGCCACCGCCAAGCATGTCTGGGGCCATTACAAGCGCGCTATTCTCACCTATTTGTTCAAGCTTTCCATCTGCGGCTTTATGTAATAGCAAAACTACCCTCCAATCTTCATTTTCAGGGTCTTTGAGTTCCAGTAATATATCTCCTGCTTTTTCCTTCAGGCCCGGACCTGCTGCACTAATCAGGGAACGCTGACCGATATATGCTGCGCAACCTTTTGGTAAATCATTTACAGTCTGTGCACCTACCTGATTTTCAAAAAGAAAAAGAAGTGCCATCGTAAGCGAGAGGAACAATTGTGAAGTTTTCATGAAATCTATATTTTGGAAAACGCTGGACGACCTTAACAGCCTATTTGCCCTGCGAAAATGCTGTTTTATTACAGAATAATCAGGTCTCAACAAGGCACACTATATTAAATTTTTCTCCTGACTTTAAAATATTATCCGCTGCAACCGGCTGACCCTGGCCATCTGTCAGAAAAGCCTGTTCCAATAGTAATCCACCTGACGATTCAAATTTGATCTCATTTCGATTTTTTCGATTTAGACCTGAGGGCCCGTTTGAAGCTTCTTTAATGCTTTCTGACGCCCAGCTATTTGTTGGTTAGTTTTTTTTATGATCAACCCGGGCACTTATTTGCGTCACAGGCTTTTCTAAACTTATTCGGCAAAATTATCAGATATCGTGTGATGCACCTTTCCCATAAAAAGGATGGCAGCTTGCTAGTCGATAGGATTCAATGAACTCATCTCAACCTTACTTCGCCACGTCAACCTTACTTCGCCACGCCTAAAGTCATCTATAATAATCTTTCCCGAAGTGTTTTGCTGACGGCCTCCGACTGGGAATGCACCTGGAGCTTTTCATAAATATGCTTTATATGCGTACAAACGGTTCCAGTCGTAATGTTGAGATCTGCCGCAATCATTTTATAGCTATTGCCATTCGTCAGAGAAAACAGGATGTCTTTTTCACGTGGCGTCAGTGCATAGTC
>DATJDF010000019.1:0-2170 GCA_035497555.1 Arachidicoccus sp.
GCCCCAATACCAGCTATTGATCACGTTGGTTGAAAAAATAATCTCATCATTCCAGTTTGTCAAGAAAAGATCCCGGTACGACAAATAGGGGTCAAACTGGCCCGCACCTTCATCCAGATTGGTAAAGAGTTTATAAGCATCCAGGTCGATAACAGCCTTTGCGGCACTGGCGGCTGCCTTCCATTTCTCAGGATTATAAGTTTTAGGTGCCAGCGTCGTTCCGTCCTCGTTTTTAAACCCGGCGAACTGAGTATTTCCGTTCCATAAGGGGCTGGCTGCCCAAAGTGCCACCTGGGCTTTTACGGCCAGGCAGGCACCTTTTGTCGGCCGTCCATAATCAGAAGAGGAATTCCACTTGGCAGGCAGTCCTGCTGCCGCCCGGGTCATCAGTTCGTCAATTACAGTTATACAAGTATCAAAAGAGGCCCGTGGGTATTGGTTAAAATCTTCCGTTAGGCTTAGCAGCTTATCAAGTTTTACAAAAGGACCATATTGTTTTAGAATAGACCAATAGAACCAGCCTCTCAGAAACAAGGCTTCCTCTTTATACTGGGCCTTCAGTTCACTACTTAGTTGGGTAACCGGTACCCGGTCTATATTTTGCTCAAAAACAATGGACTGACGGATGCCTGCATAATAGGCACCCCAATTATACCAGTAATTACTCTGAACATTCCAGTTTCCTGTGGTCATCAGCCGGACATTGACGCCTGGAAAACTGCAGGAGGTTTCATCACTGGCCCCAAATCTGGTATAATTATCCGCTTCCAGCTCGGTTTGAACATAACTGTAGATCTGATTCAGATAAGCCTCCGCATTGGCTCTGGTTTGCCAAACCATATCTGAGGTCAACAGGTTATCCGGCTTTTTGTCCAAATATTTATTGCAGCTTGATAGTACAACCAATGCAAAAACAAGTGCGAATACTTGAACTGTCATCTGGTTCATATATTTTATATTCTTTTTCATCATTGTAAATATTTTTGACAGGTAGGCTAAAAGTTCGCTCTCACCCCGAAAGTGAACATTTTGGTAATTGGATATTTTGCGCCATTAGACCCCAGTTCCGGATCCCACAATTTAAATTTGCTGAAGGTCAAAAGATTTTGACCCGACAGGTAGAAGTAGAGGCTGGAAAGCCCCGCGTTTTTCAACCTTTTTGCTACCAGGGAATAACCGATGGAAACCTGTTTCAATCGCAGGTAATCTCCATTTTTCAGCCATCTGGTACTATTTAGGTAATTATTGTCCGTTAAACTTCCGATAGTGATTCTTGGATAATAAGCGTCCTGGCGGGGATTGTCTACCGTCCAGCGGTCATTGAGTATGTCCATTGTATTGTTCGGAAACTGGCCCAATCCGGAGAATGGCACAATGCCTACTCCGTCTGCGCCCAGTCCTCCACTTGTTATCTGAGAACCATTGGCCATAATGCCTACGCCCATCACACCCTGAAAAAGCATCGATAAATCTATATTATGCCAGCTTACGGTATACCCGGCTCCGTATAGCCATTTAGGAAAGGAGGACTTTCCTAAATAGGTCCAGTCGTTGCCATCAATCACATTGTCATCTTCCGGATTCAGGTTTTTATACCGGATATCACCGGGTGACACCGTTCCAAAAGTCTGCTGGGCATGCTGGGCAATATCAGCGGCATCGACATACAGTCCCTGGTCAATATAGCCTGTAAACTCTCCCCACATGTGTCCGGTACCGCGCTGATAATTGTAATTGCGAAGTGGCTCGTCCTGGAAGACAATTTCATTATGAGCATAGGTCGCATTAGCATACAGCCGGAGCCCGACCTTTCCGATCTTGTCGTTATACTCAATATTGCCGTCAAATCCCTGGTTATTCATCTCGCCCAGGTTGGCAAAAACAACTGAACCGTTATAACCTGCAATAGAGGATAAGGTACTACGCTCAATCAGGATATTTTTTCGCCGGTCCTTAAAATAATCCATCGTCAGACTTAATTTATCCAAAATGCCTATTTCCAGACCAATATCCGTTTTATAGGATTTCTCCCAGGTGAGATCCTGGACGCCTATAATATTTTCTTTATAGCCGGATGCCTGGGATCCGTTCAGTCCAAATCCGGTAAATCCACCGCCGCCGATCTGTGTAATATAAGGAAAGCGACTACCGGTGCCTATATTATCATTAC
>DATJDF010000020.1:0-10911 GCA_035497555.1 Arachidicoccus sp.
TTTTGTTGCATGGCTGGCGCAACCGGCCGGCTCCAAATAATCCCTAATTGCTGGGAGAAGGCAGGATTCGCAATCAGTTTCAGTCCCCATTTCTTTCTGAAAGGTAAGGGAAGTATGGCTTCATAGTCCCCCAGCACAACTGCATTCCAGTTCCCGCCGGTCATTGTATCCAAATAAAAGGAAAGTGCATAGGCGCGGCCATTAGCGCTATCGCGAACCAAACTGTCCCACTGGTTCACATTTAAATCTGAACGGGTCAGGTAATGTATCTGCCTTTTTGTCAATGATTCCATCATACCTATTGGCTATATAAGGGATCCAAATTACCCCATTAGAGAATACGCTGCAATACTTTCGGCTGTAATTTCGCTAAATCAATGGAGAACCTGATGGTACGGGAGAAATATTTTCCGTCACCAGTCGATCTATAGGTATCCCGGTAAATTTTGCTATACAGGATGGGGAAATATACAGTAACAGATTCCTTGAAAAGGGATAGTTCCAGACCCGCATCATACAAAAACCGCCCCGTTGATGGATTGTCAGACCATGACTGGGCATAAGTGCCGAGATCCATAAATACGCGGACGGGTAATCTAAAGGGTAATAAAGCGAAAGGATTTATACCCTCAGGGATGTCTGAAGTAAGGTTGACAGCCGCCAGCCAGTCATCTGAAAGGCCAACGGGATCCTGCAGATTAGGAGTAGCAACTTTAAAGAAACCATCACCGGCGACCAGCTGCTGACTCATCCAGCCCTCATAGGCTGATCTGCCCACAAAGTAATTACTATAAGTGTAATCCTGCGCACCGGAAGGTCCGCTAAGACTTAAAAAAGCATTACGGAGGGCAAAGGAAGAATTGGTATTTTTCTCCTTCAGGTAGAAAAATTTACCCGCAAAAGCACGCAATCTCAACCCATTTTGGTGGGCGTCATAGTTTAAAAAGTAGTTGCCGGTTAGTCCTGCCCTTAAAAAATCCTCCGTCCCGTCCAGCTGCATGCTCAACCCGTAAGGATAAAGCGCTCTTTTGTCCTGAAGGCTCACTTTTAATTCCCCAATTGTTTCGGTGGCGGTATTAAGTTCACCGGTGACGCCCCATTCATTTTTACGCAGTATATAAGCCTTTGCCCCAAAATTCCATGATTTATCAAAATTACCCGGCTCAGGAAAGGTGGTTAACCGGATAGCTGGCACCCACCGATCCAGATGCATCCAGCCTGCAGGCTGTGTCATCCCTGCAGCATCGACCCAGATATTATAGTTATTAAATGCATACCGGCTGCCGTCAAGGGAGAAAGCCAATCTATAGTCCGGACGGCGAACCGTATACTGCAACCTGGCAATACCGGTTAATTTTTTTCGCTCCGTACTCAACATCGGCGCCACAAGAAAATTAAACCTGCTCAGTGGTAGTCCGTAGTTATGTACCATTATACCGGCCATTAGTTTATCATAGTCGTTATAACCAAGTGCCGGCAAAAAGGACAGATATTGCACTTTATCTGCCGATTTCAGGTTGAACAAAAATGCAGCTTTAATGGGTTTAGTGCTACTGTTATTGCTACCAAGCTGCGCTTTATGCACTTGCTGCAATAGTATATCCGGGTGGTCCGGTCTTTTGCCTTTCAACGGTCCCGGTAACAATTTATCAAATATCGGAGCAGCCGAGTCTTTGCGGACAGATCCGGCCCGGAGCCAATGGGTTAACTCATCCGGAGTCATGAGTGCAGGATCCTGCCGGGTTTCAGACTCAGTGGAGACGGCGGCCGGTTCTGATGCTACAAAATTTTTATTTGTTATTACAGCGTCCAGTCCCGTACTGTTAGAGCGTTCAAATTGCTGCGTTTGCTGCTGCCGTCCGTCAGACTGATCATACTGCTGTACGTTACTTGCCACCGGTACCCGCCTGCCATTGGTGTAAATCTGCGCCTGGCCATCCGTAATAAAAGATACATAATAGTCAGCCTTAAGTGCAGGCAAGTCCCAGTTGCCTTCCATACTTGTTGTATCCCAGCCCTGTCCGGGTATCCAGGCTGCGACCTCCGGGTACCATTTCTGAAGTTTCCATAAATGGTCCCTATACCCAAATCCATTAAAATCAAAGGGTAATTTGAGCAGGTAAGGCGTCTGTATTTCTATAGAATCCCCTGGATGTAATACTTTTGAGAGTTTGACCCTTATAAGTTCGTTCGTAGGGCCAGCCGGTGTCCAGTCAAGGGTGTTTTGCCCGTCAGAAAAATGGAATGCAGATAATTTTGCCCTTCTATCCGTATCTGAAAAGTAAAAGTCCAGCCTTCCTTTCTTCAGTAAATAATCGCTCAGCGCCGTTTGGTCGCTGCTGTAAGCATTCGGGTATAATTTAAGGACAATAGAGGAAAAAGCAGTTTCCGATTGGTTGATCAGTTTAATTTTTTCAAATCCGGTCAGCAGATGACTGGTGTCATTTATAGACGCATAAATCGTATATCGGACACCAAATGCCTGATCAGGCTGAGCATCCACTCTCACCACACAAAATATCAGAAAAATAAAAAATAGCCGGATGGATTGCCTCATAATAATTAAAAAGAAGTAGTAGAAAGGTCTATTTCCCCTTCCCCAAAAATATGATTTTTAATGTATGTAGAATTATCTTAAAATCGATTAATAGGGAAGCGTTCTCAATATACATCAGATCATATTGCATCCGCTCCAACATTTCAGCGACACTGGAGGCATAGCCGAAACGGACCATCCCCCAGGAGGTCAATCCCGGTCTTGCTTTCAGTAGATACTTGTAATACCTGTTATATTGCATAATCCGGTTTATAAAGTACTCTCTTTCAGGTCTGGGGCCAACCAGACTCATATCCCCTTTGAGTACATTCCAGAATTGAGGTAGTTCATCAAGGCGCCAGCGGCGCATTACTCTTCCCCAGGAAGTAATTCGCTGGTCATTGTCGTAGGAGAGCTGTGGCCCTTCAGATTCAGCATCCAGATGCATCGACCTGAACTTATAAATCGTAAACGGCTTTCCTTTATAACCGATCCTTTCCTGCCGAAAGATAATAGAACCTCGAATGGAAAAAAGCGTACGTATAGCAACAAAAACAATCACCGGGCTCAAAATCAGCACGGCCAGCACCGAACACACCTTATCCATGACAATTTTTAAATTAAATTGCCAGTCAGACATAATGGAAGTGTTGATGGTTATAAAAGGCGCGTTTAATACATTTCCCGTCTTCACGGAACCTTTTATAATATCCATATCTTCCGCCACAATCCGTATCATTACATCATGTTCACTCAAACTGTTAATCAGGGGTTGCATGGCTCCGATCTCATATTCCTCCAGCGCCACAATCACCTGGTCTATCCGGTTCTCCTCCATAACTTTTGACAGGCGGCTCAGTTCTCCTAGATGCGGTGTTTGTTTTTTAAGCCGGTCGGTAATGGGATCTGAATAATGCGTGGGAGATAAAAAACCAACAATACGATAGCCCAGATTCTTATAATATTTCTCTACAGAATAATAAGCCTTCAGGGATTTGAATTTATCGCCAATCAGCAGGGTTGTAAAAAAAAAACGACCCTGTTTCATCATACTTTTCGCATTTCTCATTTGCAAATAACGAAAAAAGTAGGTCATTATCAGCTGAATGCCCCAATACAGGAAAAATATCTTAAAATGGTAGGAATAGGTTTGTTTGTCTCTTAAAAACAGTAGAAAAAAAACGATCAGGCAACCAAACAGCGTCTGAAACAGGGTAATAAACAACTCATTTACCCTCGATTTCTCAAAAACAGAGTATCTGTAGGAGCCTGTAATAGTAAATAGCAATAGCCAGAAGCCCAGCACTACCAGGGAGTTTCCGATTTGTTGCAAATAATCAAAGCGAAATACAAGCCCTTCAATTTGTCGCTCCCGTAAATATCCCACAATAAGCCAGGTCAATAAAACTGATAGAAAATCTAGTAGTACATAATAAGTTTTGGATCTATTTTTTAATATAAGGGCTTTCTCATTCATGCATTACTAGGTTGGAGACAACAAATCTTATTCGAGTGCAATTGAACTATTATTGCTGATCTTCCTAAGGATTTTATGCGCCACCTCCATAGCAAGATAACCATCTATTTCACTTACAATAACTGATTTATTGTTTTTAATTGAATTTATAAACGCCGAAAGCTCTTCTTTTATTGCATTGGTTTCTACAATCTTAGGGTTAGCAATGGCAATTGTTTTCTTTTTGCCATCTGCTACATCTATGTCAAAACTGAAGGCCTGGTCATCCTCGGCCTGCTTCATTTTGATAATCTCAGTTTTCTTCTCTAAAAAGTCAATGCCAATATAGGCTTCTTTCTGGAAAAGGCGGATTTTACGCATCTTCTTCATACTGATTCTACTGGCTGTCAGATTCGCTACACAGCCGTTATTGAACTCAATACGCACATTGGCAATATCCGGTGTATCGGTCAGCACACATACCCCACTGGCAGAAATATGTTTCACATCACTTTTTACCAGACTCAGTATAATATCCAGATCATGGATCATCAGATCCATAATGACACTCACTTCTGTTCCCCGGGGGTTAAATTGCGCCAAACGGTGTACTTCGATAAACATGGGATGCAGACTATACCTCTGGGCGGCCACAAAAGCCGGGTTAAAGCGCTCTACATGACCAACCTGAACCTTTACATTGGCCTCCTTGATCATTTCAATGAGCTTCTTCCCTTCTTCAAGCGTATATGCCAGTGGCTTTTCCACAAAAACATGTTTCCCATTTTTGATCGCCAGTTCACACATTTCAAAATGGAAATTGGTGGGCGTCACAATATCAGCTACATCAATTTCCGCGATCAGTGCTTTTGCACTGGGGTATCTCTTTAAACCATATTTCTCTATCACCTCTTTGGAGGTGGCATCACTGGGATCATAAAACCCGACCAGCTCAATCTCCTCAATTTCTAACCAATTATTGATATGAAACTTGCCCAGATGGCCCGCTCCAAATACACCTACTCTTAACATAATATTGCTCGATGCGTCTCCCACTTATTGCAAGAGACGCTTATTTTAAATTAATTGACGAAAATTTCCCCTACAATCGGTGACTTTCACGCCCAACCAAGTGAATACATATCGATCATTTCACCAAACAGCTGGGCCTGCTATTTTTTTCTTTTACCACCCAGTCCAAGCGCCCCCAGCAGGCTTCTGGTAATAAGTCCCGTAATCGTTACTGCTGCAGTTCTAGCAGCAGATTTGAGGATTGGATTGCTAAGAATACCCCCTTCTTTTGCTTTTGCCTGCGCTTTGGCGGGTTCTTTTTCTGCCGCCTGCTGCAATTTTGCCGTCAGAATTTCATAAGCACTCTCCGCATTCTCTGTTGTCGCGTACTTTTGAACCAATTTGCTTTTATCAACCACCGCTTCCAGCTCAAGGTCAGTCAATATATCCATCCGGCTTCTTGGCGAACAGAGCATTGTATGCACCAGCGGCGTTGGTATCCCTTTCTCATTCAGCATGGTTATCAAAGCCTCTCCGATACCCATTTGGGTCAGTAGTTCATCCGTTTTGTAAAAATCTGTTTCCGGGAAATTCTGCGCCGCCGTCCGTATATCCTTACGGTCTGCGGCAGTAAAGGCTCTTAATGCATGCTGGACCTTTAAGCCTAATTGACTCAGTATAGGCGCCGGTACATCCTGTGGATTCTGGGTACAGAAAAAAATCCCGATCCCTTTGGACCGGATGAGTTTAATCACTGTTTCAATTTTTTCCAGTAGCGCATCCGATGCCTCCTGGAATAGTAAATGCGCTTCATCTATAAACAGTACGAGTTTGGGCTTATCTAAATCACCTTCTTCAGGTGAACTCGCATAAAGCTCATCCAGCATCTGGAGTACAAAAGTGGAAAACAGTTTCGGGCGGTCCTGGAGGTCCGTCACCCTGAGGACATTAATCATTCCATGTCCGTCGTCACTTAGGCGCATAAGATCATCCACCTCAAAACTGGGTTCATCAAAAAAGATATCCGCCCCCTGTTGTTGCAGTTCAATCACCTTGCGCAGTATAGTTCCGGTAGAAGTGGTGGAAATTTTCCCGTAAGATTTCTCAATTTCTGCCTTTCCCTCATTGCCAAAATACTGCAGCACTTTTATAAAATCCGGCAAATTCACCAAAGGCAATTTCTGATCATCGCAGTACTTGTATATCATAGAAACAAGACCACCCTGCGTATCATTCAGTCCAAGGATTTTACTGAGTAGAATCGGTCCGAACTCACTCACTGTAGCTCTTAAGCGAACGCCCTTCTCTTTACTGAGCGAAAGAAATTCTACAGGAAAACCTGTCGGTGTATATGTTAGATCCAGTAGTTGATACCGCTGGGTTATTTTATCATTTAGGGTTCCTGGGGCCGCGATACCGCTCAGGTCTCCTTTGATGTCCATTACCAGAACAGGGATACTGGCATCGCTTAAAAATTCACTGATGGTCTGTAATGTTTTGGTTTTACCGGTACCGGTAGCCCCTGCGATCAGCCCATGGCGGTTCATCATTTTCAGCGAGAGAAATACATCTGACTGTGGAACAACTTTTCCATCTAACATTCCAACGCCAATTTTTACATTCTCTCCTTTGAACTTGTAACCGTCCAGGATGGTTTTTAAAAAAAGATCAGTTGTTGCCATTTAATTTCATTTTATATAATAGAAAATTATTCTTTAATCCACTGGACTTATCTAATCCACTCAGACCATATGTACATGCGATGCATGTACAGGTGATCCAAAAAACATTTCCCCTTTCTGATTAAAATTGTCCGCATTATCCGTCGTAAAAAACTTTAAAGTTCCATTACGACTGATCCTATTATTCATTTCAGGATGGCGTGCCAGATAATCAACCAGACTATTGGCTACAATATCTCCCTGTGTAATCACCCTGATATCCACAGGCATATATTCCTCAATCTTACTGAGCAGCAGAGGGTAATGGGTACATGCGAGCAGAACCGTATCGATATCCGGATCTTTTTTAAGTAACAAATCAATGTATTTACGGATAAAAAAGTTCGTGCCTGGGTTTTGATGCTCCCCATATTCCACTAAGGGGACCCAAATGGGACAAGCCTGCTGTATGACCTGGAGTTCGGGGAAAAATTTTTCAATTTCCAAAATATAAGACCCCGATTCCACGGTACCTACGGTAGCAAGGATCCCGATCTTTCCTCTTTCACTTAAGGTGCCGATAATCTCACTGGTTGGCCGTACAATGCCGAGTACCCTGTTTTCCGGAGCCATTACAGGTAAATCCCGCTGCTGAATGGTGCGTAATGCCTTTGCTGAGGCTGTATTGCACGCAAGTATGACAAGCGGGCAACCTTGCTGAAAAAACCATTCTACGCACTCCTTTGTATATTGATAAATCGTCTCAAAACTTCTTGAGCCATAGGGCGCCCGCGCATTATCACCCAGATAGATATAATCATGCTCAGGTAATACTGCCCGGATTTTTTGAAGAATCGTCAGTCCCCCGAAGCCGGAATCAAAAATACCTATGGGACGGGATGTATGCATAGATCAAATTTAAGCAGAACCATGGACTTGTTCTCCAACTATTTTCTTTTTTTTCCAGCAAGGCTCTTGATTAAAACGGGTAAAAGAACCAGATTGGTAAGCGTTGCAACGGCCAGTGTCAGGGAAGTCAACCAACCAAGGCTTTCCGTTCCCGCAAACTGACTAAAGATAAATATAATAAACCCAGCCACCAGGACCATAGAAGTATAAATAATACTAATACCGGTTTCCATGATAGTTAGCTTTAACGTGCCGTCAATATTACGGTTTTGTTTCGGCAGTTCCTGTTTATAATTAATCAGAAACCGGATGGTCACATCTATTGCAATACCTAAAGCCACACTAAAGACAAGCACCGTGGAGGGTTTAATGGATATACCTGCCCAACCCATGACACCAGCTGTGATAACGAGGGGGATAACATTGGGGATAAGCGAACAAAGCAGGATCCTTGCTGATCTAAAAAGATATAACATCGCCACAGCGATCAGTATAAATGCCCAAAAGATACTTTCTCCCAAACCCTTAACAATATAGGTGGAGCCCTCCAGAAAGGTTACCGTCGAGCCTGTAAATGTCACATGATAATGGGCCGTATCAAATAGTCTATTACTCTCACTTCGAAAGCTGTCCAGTAGTACCGGCAACACTTCTGTCCCGACATCCTTCATATTGACGCTAATACGGGCCACCTGCTTGTTACTGTCGATAAAGCGGCCCACCATACTACTTAGCGCATTATTTTTCTGACCGGCTTCACCAGACTGCTTGCTGATTTCTTTGATGTAGCTTCCCATAAAAGGTACTTCAAACTGAGTAAGCACTCCATAATAGGTGCTATCTCCATTATAAAAGGCCTGACGGGCGAACTTTAAGGCATTGACAAAGGATAGAGGTTTAGCTACATCTGGTTGCGCCGCCAAATAAGTAGAGAATTCATCAATTTTATCAATTGTTCGAAGGTTCCTGAACAGCCCGTTTTTCTTCTTGGAATCAACCATGATTTCAAGAGGCATTACCCCATTAAAATTGGATTCAAACCATTTTAGATCTGTAAAGATCTTATCTGACTGCGGCAAGTCATCTACGACATGCGATTCCGTTTTCATTTGGAAGATCCCCATGACGGCGGCTATCACCAGTACCGCCGTGATACCATAAACATACTTTACATTATAAAACGCCCATTTTTCAATTTTTACCAGAACCCTGGCCAAATATTTATTGTCCAAATACCGCATATGAATCGGCTTTGGATTGGGCAGCAAACTCAGTACAGCAGGAATGAATATCAGAGATATGATAAACAGAACCATAATATTAATCCCGGAAACAACCCCAAATTCTTTAAGCAAATCACTGCTTGTAAAGGCAAAAACCGCAAAGCCGATCGCAGCTGCAATATTACAGAATAATGTAACGATACCCATTCGACCGACCATGGCAATTATTGACTGGAACTTATTACCTTTTTTCTTGAACACCGCATGATATTTATTCAAAAAATAAATACAGTTAGGAATCCCAATGACAACAATCAGCGGCGGTATCAAGGCTGTGAGTAAGGTAATCTTATAACCCAGCAAAACCATCGTTCCTACGCTCCAAATAACGCCCATTGCCACCACCGTTAAGCTCATCACCATAGCACTGAAGGACCGGAAAAATAATAGCAGGGTAATTGCTGAGAGCAGAAAGGATCCTGCTAAAAACCAATTCAATTCATGAGCGATCTTGTCTCCTACTGAGGTCCTGATGAAGGGAAGTCCGCTGACATGGACATCGATAGAGGTTTGTGCTTCAAAGGCTTCAATTGGAGCCAACAGGCCACCAATGATATTGGTTCGTTCTTTACTGTTAATCAGGTGCTCATCCAGCTGCACAGCAATCAGATAGGCATCTGTTTTTGAGTTATAAAGAAGTTGTTGGTAAAAAGGAAGATTTAGAAATCTGTTAGCTCCACTATCCAGTAAAGCCTGGTCAGAATAGGGCGTTGAAAATATCTTAACTGGAGTAAACTTCTGCAGTGTATCGTCCTTAAGCAAATCTATGGCGCTGGGGACGCTCAGTACACCGGTTACTCCTTTTGCCTTTCTAATATTCTGCTCCAGAGCAGCCACTTCGTTGAATACCTTCTTTTCAAAATATTTGTCGGTTTTTATCCCAACTACGACCGTATTGCCGTCGCGACCGAAGGTTTTTAAAAACTGTTGATAGTCCACATACTTCTGATTATCAACAGGTATCGCCTTAGAGAACTCATAACTCATTTTTACGTCGAGTGCCTTATAGGCCATAAAAGCTGTTGAAATCACAAGGATGCCGAGTAGCAGTACGCGATTTCTAATGATAAACTTCCCCAGTCGATACCACATATAACTTAAATTAATAAAAGAATTGAACGGCCCGCAAATGCAGCCCAGGATGACCGGCTGCAAAGTTCGCGAAGAAATAGCACAAAACGAGCAAACTCCCGTATCAATTACCTGCCACCAGGAAAATACTTTTTCATTTTGCTATTGATATAATAAAGCAGATCCTCTTGCTTCGGGTGCGCGCGCAGCCAATCAAAGGATGGTCGGTATTTATTCATAAACTGTTGCAGACTATCGCTTTTAAGTCCTGTGTAACTATGCACAAGGATCGGATTAAATCGAAAATCAACATACTTTTCTTTCTCCACAGACTGGAAAAGCCTTAACGCTCTTTTTTTACTACGTTGCTTATGGCCAAAGATTCTATCCAGACTAATGCCCAGCCCAGCGCCCGTATTTGCCCTGTCAAATAAAGGATGGGCATAACCAATAGACGCTCCAAAGAATTTATGGCGATCTGCACTATCCGCCTGGTAGTCCGCATAATTGTAAGCAGATACGGTCACACTCTCCAGTTCATGTGTTTTGGGAACCAGAAGAATATGCAAAGTATCCATAAGCAAAGCATTACCTGCCAAGGCTATTTTCAGCTGGTAATAGCCAACCCTGAGAATATTCAGGGTATCCCCCGGCGCCGCCCGCATTATAAACAGTCCGCTACGATTGGTATAGTCACTGGTATCTTGGTTTGAACTTGAAACATGAACATCCTGCACCGGGAGTTCAGTAATACTGTCGAAGATGCGCCCATAGAAAAATTTTTTTTGTTGGGCAAATACCAAAGTACACAGCAATGAACTTATAAATGTCAGGGTGACTTTAAGCATATATACGATTTATTAAACGGGTCATGATACCTTCTATTCTTTTGTAAAATTACTCAAACAATCTTAGATCAGGATATAAGAGATTGATAAGTTTTAAGCAAAAAAAAGAGCCACTCTGAGAGTGGCTCTTTTCTAT
>DATJDF010000021.1:0-4056 GCA_035497555.1 Arachidicoccus sp.
CAATGCCAATACTAAATTTATACTTTCTGGAAGCTATCTAGATGATGGTGGTATGAAAATAAACTCCTGGTATAAGCGCGCAAATGCCTCATTTAAATTGAATCAAAAAATAAGTGATCGTTTAAGTCTGGCATTCAACGCCCGTTTTACCAATGACCAGACTGCCGGGAATGAATCTACGACCAGCGGTAAAGGATCTGTTTTGTCTTCTGCCTATCAATTTAGGCCAATAGCGACAAGTGATGTTTTAGGCCAAATCAACGATCAGATTAATACGCAATTGGGTTTGTACGACCTTGTTTTACAGGATGCTTACAATCCTGTTAATTTGATTAAGGACTATCTCCCCGTTTCTGTAAACAGGTCATTGTTTTCTAATGCGTCTCTTACTTGGAATGTATTCAAAGGACTTACTGCGAATTCAGAATTTGGCTATAATATCAATTGGAATAAATCAAAAACCTGGTCCGGTGCAATCTATAACAATTATATTGATGCAGATGGAGAGCAAACCTATGCAGGTAATGCATCCATTGCAACAAGTGAGGGCTGGTCATTGCGCTGGGTGAATACATTAAGTTACCAAGTGCCGTTAGACAACGATAACAATCTTAATATAATAGTTGGCCAGGAAGTAAATAATAGTCACTCAGAAGGTACCAGTATTTTCGGCAATAAATTTCCTGCCGGTTTTAGCTCAGACAGGGCTTTTGCTCAAATGGATCAGTATTATCATGACCCCAGTGGTGTCGTGAATTCTGGCTTTAGTTCCAGTACAGGTACCCCCAATAGAATAACTTCCTATTTTGGTCGTGTAAATTATTCCTATCTGGACAGATACCTTATAACGGGTACTTTTAGGGGAGACAGGTCTTCCAGGTTTGCACCAACGCACCGCTCTGGCTATTTTCCTGCGGGTGCTGTTGCGTGGCGAATGGATAAGGAAGAATTTCTTAAAAATGTCAGTTGGATAGACAATCTTAAACTAAGGCTCTCATACGGTGCCGTGGGTAATGATGGGATCAGTGCAAATCTCTGGAAAACCCAGTGGTCCTCAGACGGATTAACGAGGTATTCTATCAATGAATCTCAATTGAGCGCATATTCTCCGGCATCTACGATTGCAAATCCCAATTTAAAATGGGAGACAACGATTACCAAGAACCTGGGAGTTGATTTTACCTTTCTTAATAATCGACTTTTTGGAACCATTGACCTGTATAAAAATAAAACAAAAAATCTTTTACTATTAACCTCAATCTCTGCAATAAGCGGGTTCTCGTCGACTTATGACAATGTGGGAAGCACCAGCAATAGAGGGATAGAATTTTCGCTTGGCGGAGAAATTGTAAGAAATAAAGATTTTACCTTAAGTGCCAACTTTAATATCAATATCAATAAGAGCCGTGTTGACGCATTAGCGCCTAACGTAAATGGGCTATATTCTACGCAATGGGGTTCAGGTAATGTTATGCAGCCCAGCTCAGACTATATATTAGAAGTGGGTAAACCTGTTGGTCAGGTACGCGGTTACACTTATGAAGGCTGGTACAATGTCGATGATTTCACCTATGCCAATGGTATTTACACTTTAAAATCGGGTATACCGGATATTGCCGCAGGTATAATTGGTGATGTACATGGTACAGACGCTAATAAACCGAGCGGGCAGGTTGCTTATCCGGGTGTTGTTAAGTTTAAAGATTTGAATGGTGATGGACTCATAAACGGGGATGATGTTGGCATAATTGGACATATGACGCCCAAGCATACAGGCGGTATGAGTATCAATTCCACCTATAAGGGATTTGATTTATCCTTAAATTTCAATTGGAGTTATGGGAATCAAATCTACGATGCCAATTATTTGGCAGGTACCTATGGCGCCAAAGAGGACGGTTTGTATAAAAATAAATTCAGTAGCCTGGCTAGTGCCTATAAAATAGATGACATTCAAAATGGCCAATTGGTGCGCATCACTGATCCAGAGGCACTAAAAGTGTTAAATGCCAATGCCACCTTGTACCTGCCCTATCAGGAGACCCCTGTAGTATCTTCTTTAGGTATTGAAGATGGATCCTATTTAAGGCTGAATACCGTGACTTTAGGTTACAGTTTACCTGAGAAGATTGTTCAAAAAGCGGGGATGACCCGGCTTAGGATATACGCATCAGTATATAATGCCTTGACATTTACAAAATATAAAGGTTTGGATCCTGAAGTAAACACCAATACAAGTCAGGGTAATGCTCAATACCCTACAGTCGGTCTCGACTTTGGTTCTTACCCTCGTGCCAGGTCCTATACATTTGGACTAAATGTTGAATTTTAATTTATTTACTAGCAAATACATTTTATGAAAAAGATATTGTTTTTACTGAGTTTGGTCGTGCTGTCAGGCATCTCATGTAAAAAAAGTTTTTTAGACGTTCAGTCACCTTCAGCGGTAGATGAGGACTTTGTCTTTTCTTCAACGGGAGAAACTTTTAAAGTAATGGCCGGCCTTTATGAAATCTGGCGTAATATTAATGGCGGGCTATTTTACGCGATTGATGTAACGGGCTCCGACGCAGAGACCCATCCCGAGGGTTTTGCATCACAGGTAAGGCATGTTTGGGAAACACTTTACCCATCAGAACCTAATATTGATGAAAAGACTTTTACAGATGGCTGGGCGGGGTGGTATCAGGTGGCTAACCGTGCAAATATTGTCATGGAAGCACTGGATAAGAAACAAGAATATAAAGATGCTGTAGCTGCAGGTAAAGTTAACGACTGGACACAGCTATACGGTGAAGCTGCGGTGTTTCGTGCCTATTCCTATTTTCAGCTGGTGCGTTATTTTGGAGATGTTCCTTATTTTACAACCACCATCCGGACAGCAAGCCAAACGGATAGTGCCCGGTTAATTTCCCGGGATGTAATTTATGAAGGCGAAATACAGAATCTAATTAAGGTGGCCCCGTTGATGTACCGTTTAGGCGAAGGCGGTATCAATGCTGAACGATTTTCCAGGACCTTTGCTGAAGCCCTGATCGGAAAGATTGCTTTATTTGCCGGTGGATACAGCTTGAGACGTACTGACTTTGATTATGGCCCTTCCACTTTTACGCAAATAGGTAGTGAAAAATGGAATGCTAAATACGTTCGGCTAACGGATTATAAGAAGTTTTATGAAATAGCCAAGACTTACTTTCAGGCGGTAGTTGATAATCCGGGAACAGCGCATTTAATCACTTCTGATACGCGCGGCGCAGATTATGATAATCCCTTCCAGCGTAATTTTCAATATAATATGGACTTACAGGTAAGCCCTGAGTCTTTATACGAAATAGGAGAAACGCAAGGGCAGGCATCTGAACGGCCTTATGCATTTGGAAGGCCTTCTGGCGGTGGCGGTTCTAATGCATATCCCACCAAATCTTATGGACAGAGCCGTATGTATGCGGCTTATTATTACGGTGAATTTGACCCGAAAGATTTGAGAAGAGATGTTACAGTGGGCATAACCGCTAATTCTGGATCATGTTCAGAAAGGATGGTGGATTTTACACCCGGCTCGCGTAATTTGGGTGGTTTATTTAATAATAAGTGGGATGAAAGCCGCATGGCCAATCCTTATACCGCAGCACAGCGCAAATCGGGGATCAACTGGCCTCAACTTCGTATGGCGGATGTTATTTTGATGCTTGCTGAAGTTGATGCGGAGTTGGGTAATGAAGGTGCTGCAAAGACAGAATTAACGAAAGTAAGAAGCCGTGCATTTTTCCCTGCTGATCAAGCGGCAAAGGTGACTGCTTATATTGGCAGTTTATCAGGCGATGCACTGAAGGATGCAATTTACGAAGAAAGGAAATTGGAATTGGCTGGCGAAGGTGTACTTCGTTATGATCTGATCCGGGAAGGAAGACTTCCAAAGGCGATTAAATCAATCAGAGATCGACAAACTGCAATGATCAATGGGTTAAAGTCGATGGGTTACTATACTTTTTCAAACGGTAATCAGATCTCAAACTATATTTATGTAAAGGCTGTAAATGTAGCTGATTATGGAAT
>DATJDF010000022.1:0-2341 GCA_035497555.1 Arachidicoccus sp.
TTTTTCCCCGCCTTAATATCAATAACAGTCAGGTTTAGCAGTCAAATATTCGTTGTACCCGTTTATTATTAAGACAGACATATAGGCCGTTCCAATTAAGCATTTTCTGATAAGTTAGACGCAGTATTGTTCTGCTTATTCTAAAAATATTTCCCCCTATCAGACTAAAATCAACATTATGTGCCCTTGCAAATATAAATAAATACTATTTCATGAGCCATTATTCAAAAAAGGAGGAGCATTTCTATTTGCTCCTCCTTTAAATACCGCTTATTTTATCGGCAATTTTTTCCCAGAACTTAGATGGAGTGTCGCCGGTTTGCTGCTTCAATGCCTATACAATAGCTCTATTAGTCAATTTTCTGTTTCGGATGGCCATTTAGACTTGATAAAAAATAACTTACCTCCAACTCGATCCGTTCTAGTTCTGACGGAGAACAGCCATGACTTTTGGTAGCAGCTTCGTCAAATCCTCTGGTCTGGCGGGTTCAACTTTGACTTTTTGATATAGTGATGGTAACTCATTTTTTACCCAATCCCGTTCCCAGTGAAAAAAATCTATATGCTGAGCAGGCTTCCCTTCAAGTACTGCTTCAAGGCTGCCCAAGTATAACGACCATCGCGCCTTATAAAAATCAACCATCAAAGGCGCCCATTCCTTATAGGCATATTCATGCAGGTTATCCTCTTTCGGATCATTCCCGCCCCAATAAGTATTGAGCATAATCAGATTGTGGACATTATTTTCTCTGATACCTTTTCTTCCGTCCAGGTCCTGTGCCTGTTTCAAATAGGTTGATAAGCGGTAGAAAGGATCTGTTGAAAGAATTTTGTCGGCTAAATCAAATAATCTGAGAAACGACTCCGATTTCTCCCTGAACAGCATTAAATTTTTTTTTGCATAGGCGGCTGCAATAGCTGCATGTAAAGAATCTGCATCGCTACCGATTTGTTGCATCAACAGACTAATTAAATCGATGCGGTAGGTTTGCAGATCACTGAAATCCGGCCAGGCGGAGACGAATAAATCAACCGCCTTTAGGTAGGTTTGCAAATTATATTTTTTGGCCAGCCTGCCCCAACTGGAAACGGACTTCAGTTGGAGAGCCGGTCTTGCACACAATATATTTTCCGGTGGGCCTTCAGCATAACCCAGATCACTGCTGTAGGCCGACTTCAACAGCAACTGCCAGGCAGCTGCAACCTGATCGCTTACTTTCCCATACCGGGCCAGTATAAAATCCCGTATCCAATCCCTCACTTCTACTTTGTTCTGATGCCAGCCTAGTTCCAACAAAAGTTCATAAACCACCGGATTATTATCTATTCCCTCTGGCATAATACCAACACCCTTACATAAACCGGCGTAGGGACCTTTTCTGATCCTGTCTACCTCATCAGCAAACCGTTGTAGTTTCCCGTTAATACCCGGACGCTCGCCAAAATTTGTTACCGTACACCAAATAAATGGAGTCCCTTCATAGCCACCGCGCGTCTCCCAATTGTGCGTATTTTCTCCAAAAAGCTCCTGTATAAGTAAATCCTTTTTATTGACTCCGGCAATGAGTTCCTTATCCGGATTGCTTTGCCATCCCTGTAAAACCCATACAGCACCCGCAAAAGCGGCCTGCATGGTCGACTGAATTTTATTGCCCGCAGCCCTCAGTTGTATATTGCCGTGTTTGCCCCCTTCGTGAAAAGGATCACCGGAGAAAAAATGAAGATCTTTGCCATATAGCTTTTTTGTCGCATCATAAAATAGCTTTCCCATCACCTGAAACAAACTATCGGATGGATCCAGTATATCCGGCCGGGTAAAATATCCCCAGGTTCCCTGATCTACGATATTTGCTTTTACTTTATTTTTAAGTGAAGAAGGTACCATGCCGTAAAAAGCAGGCATAACCGGCTCAATTCCCAGTAGTTTCATGCGCTCAAGCATTTTGCGGGTCAGCCCGCTGCGGCTGGCAATTTCTGCCTTCGTCATGGGTCCACCCCAGCCCTGGATATTGCCCATCAACCACCAGGCATTGTAAGCCGGACCGGTAATAAAAGCCTGTATTTCCGCTGCTGTATAGCCCAACTTTTCTAATACATCCTGCCATACGGCTTCCTGCCCGTTAGCGACCAGCATCAGATTGACTCCGTTCAACGCCATCCAGTCCAGCTCCCGCTCCCAGTCCTTCAAGTTGTAGAAACTCATTGTATAGTTGTAGGTGCAGTAATTCAAAGCATATCGGTAAGTGGCAAAAGCATCCATATGCACTGGTTGGGCCAGAACAGGTAAATGATCCACGGGTGCTAATTGATCCCCCATATGACTCATGGACCGGTGACAATA
>DATJDF010000023.1:0-4089 GCA_035497555.1 Arachidicoccus sp.
TGGTTTGATCACCCATCTTTTCAGATCTGGCGAATAATCAAAATCGTCAAAGGTGTAAAATCCGTCGCTCACATACCCGTACATCAAACCAACAGGTTGTCCGACGATTGCTCTATAATCATCGGAACCGATATTAACACCCCAGCCGGATGAGACGATCATTTCATCAGCTCCGTTCAACTCCAGCACTTTATTTTGATTGAAGGCAATATTGAACGAAGCAGACAAAGAGAAATCTTTCGTATCAACGATATTAGCGTTGGCATTGAATTCCAACCCCTTATTACGCGTACTGCCTATATTCTGATACTGCGTTACATATCCGGAACTGGATGGGAGCGCTACATTGAGTATCAGGTCCCTTGTGGTATTATTATACATATCGACGGAGAAACTAAGCTTGTTATTAAACATCCCTACATCCAACCCTAAGTTGGCAGATGTCGTACTTTCCCAGGTGAGGTTTTCATTTTTCAGCGTTGTAGCTGTCCTAAGGGCACTCTGCGCCTTGTCGTCAAAGTAAATCAGCCTGTTGGATTGCGAGATAAAACTGTATTGCTGTCTCCAGTAAGAGCCCACTCTGGCATTGCCCACCTCACCATAGCTCAAACGTACTTTCGCATCAGATAACCAATTTTTAGTGCTTTGCATAAACGATTCATCCGAGAGTCTCCATGCTGCGGCAGCACCCGGGAAAAAACCCCATTGATGGCCGGGTGCAAATACATTTTTTCCATCGGCTCGGCCGGTAAGGGTTAGTATATAACGCTTATCAAACGTATAGTTAATACGGCTAAAGAAAGAGGATAGCCTGGAGGGTTCCCCAATGGTGGTATAGGTCGGATCAGGGGTGCCATAGTTCCACATAGCAAGGACATCGTCTGCCGAAAAATCTATGGGGAAAAATTTGGAGCTTATCGCAGTCTTGTCCCTGTAAGAGTTGCTCATTTCCTGGCCAACCAATGCAGTAATTTCGTGTTTACCACCTTTCAGATTTAAATTATAATTCAACACATTACTAACCGACCACATGGCACCTTTCTCATCTGTCCTGGTCGCCACCGGCTGACCACCGTTGGCGCTTGACAGGCCCGTTTTGTTCAGATAAATATCGTCCGTATTATCCTTGACATATGCATAGGATCCTTTGGTGGAAAAGATCAGATTGTTGGTAATTTTCCAAGTCAGTCCCGCATTGAAAGTAGAATTGAACCGGTTCTGATTTTTATATTCGTTAATTATGTTATAAATAGGATTGTTCAATGCACTCAAGGCCTCTGCCGACGTAGCATCTTCATCGGATCCCAATCCTCCATCACCTGGAGATGTCAGGCTTTGCACCGGTGCATACTTGACAGCGTCTCTCAGTTTCTTACCGTTTGACACGCTTGGGCCGGAGATAACCGTGTTATACATTCTCGTATTGAAATCAAGGCTGAGTTTCGGACTGATCTTTTTATTGATCTTGGCACTGAAATAATCACGCTGGTACTTTGAGTTCAGCATTACGAAGTCTTCCACATCCCGGGTATAACCCAGATTGTAAGTCAGTGATTTATCTCCACCACTCAATCCAAGGTTGTAGCTATGCTGTATGCCGGTATTGCCGAACAGACTATCCTGCCAGTTGATCCCCTTTTTTGATTTATAAATATCGATATCATCCCAGTTGCCATAGGAGCCAAAGAACCCCGCATTAGGGCTTGTGCTGGGATCCAATTCTTTTTGGTAATAGACATATTCATACGGGGACAAGACCTCTGTCAGCCTGTAGACATTACTCAACCCGGTGTAGGTGTTGAAGGTAATTTCAGATTGCCCGGCCATTCCGGATTTTGTAGTGATCAGAATTACACCGTTCGCTCCCTGGGCGCCGTAAATCGCAGTAGATGCTGCATCCTTCAAAACGTCAATTGTTTTGATGTCCTGTGGTGCTATATCATTGATATTGGCCACCTGGAAACCGTCCACTATATACAGGGGCGAATTGTCCTGGGTAATCGACCCGCCCCCACGTACACGCACATTCATGGCAGCATCCGGACCACCTTCCGTAATGGTTACATTGACACCTGCCAACCGTCCCTGGATCGCCTGCAATACCGAAGTCGCCGGAAGGTCTTTGAGTTTCTCTTCATTGATAGATACGACTGATCCGGTAAGGTCCTTTCGCTGAACGGTTCCGTAACCGATGACCACTATATCATTAAGGTTGTTATCAACTTCCTTTAAAGTTATATTAAGGGAATCCTGCCCCTGAACCAGGGTACGCTGCTCAAGTGTGTAACCGGTCATCGAAAAAGAAATGATCTGTGGCCTTTTGCCTCTGGAATAATCCAGACTAAATTTTCCAAGCGCATCTGTCATAACACCTTTTAGCGTTGCGCCATTTACATCTTTAGCTATTATGGAAACGCCCTGTAGAGCCGTTCCCTTATCATCTTTAACGATACCAGAGATGGCTTGCGAGAAAACACTTAGAGAAAAAGAAATGAATACCGAAAAAAGCAACATTTTTTTCATATATGCAGATTTAATATTTAGAGGAGTGTACATAAACAATAACTGTCATTTGTTTGTAAGGCTTCAATAGCTATAATAAATAATAAAAGGTCTAATCAGAAGTATATATATCATAATAGTGTTATATATACTCTAAAGCATTCTTTTGGTCATGGTAAAGACGCAGCCAATATCAAGAGCCACCACACTGGAATTTTCTCATATGATTTTATTTGATGCTCAATAGGACACCGTCTTTGCTTTAACATCGTGATTGTGACACCCACAAATCTACTTATAGCGGTTTGCTGGCAGGTTCAGATCTTCGGAAAAATGGTTTGAATTTTCGGAGACCAAAAAGATCCCAAGTGATAATCAGCGGAGAATAGATTAACATAAATGCTAACCTATTAATTTCCTGAAAAAAATTTTGGAACTCAGTATGAGTTTTGGACATAGTCACCCGCCGGATAATAATAGCATATAACCCCCCGGAGTAACTACCATAATCTAATAATATGGGACGATTATGTTGTTTATCTCGTCTTAGCAGTTGAAGATTCAGAAGCCCATTTCTTTTCCCATGCAGGGTACCTGCTGAGAACTTTCTGAGGTGCATAGCTATACCAGCTGTAGCCATCGCGCCGTTCCCGCTGCACCTTGTCCAGTGAATACACGACTTTGCTGTCGCGATTACAAAAGAGCGGGCGATGCGTTCTCAATTCGTAATATCTTGCCCAAATAGGTGGCGCTGAAAAGTCAACAACAACTATCTTATCCGTTTTGGAAATGCGAAAGGGGGTTTGCATGGACTCCGCCGGAACAGTTTTTATACGTGTATGTAAAATTTCTGATGATTTGAACCACCTTATTGCAGCCTTTACAGCCTCTTTTACTTTCTGGTCGGGATGATCGATGTTCATCAGAAATTCAACTATTGCGGTACTCTCTGCGTTACAGATACTGGATGGTTCAAATTTCCTCGCCCAAACGGGAGCCAGTGTAATTTCATCATGTTGCTGACACCATGCTGTTAAAACTCCATTTTCTTTTATTTGGGTCTTCAAAATACAATCGATGCCCTCACGATAGGAATTTCGCAGCCTTTCAGCTTCACTTTCGTCGATAAAAGCATACAGGGGATCTCGGGTAATCACAATGTCTTTTAATAAGTTCATAATCCCGATCATAGCGCCATCGTTGTAAGTAATTTTACGACTATAGTTATCCTGTAGCGGATAAAATTGCGGCCAACCGCCATTTTTATACTGGGCTTCGACAATATAATCCAATCCTTTAATCGCCCCGTTTTTATAACGGTCATCCTTTGTATGCGCATAGGCAATAGCAAGTGCTCTTATCTGGGTGTAGCAGGAACCGTTGTCAAATGTCGTGTTCAATTCATTTTTAGCTTCTAGTACGCTTTTTTTCTGTCCAATTGTGAGGATGGCAAACATATCGTAGTTTTTTGGCCAGCCGCCATTGCTTTTTTGAAAAAGGATAATATTGTCAGCGACTTCTTTAATGTCGGCAGGCCTGTATCTTGGCTTACCGGCTTCCGCATTGATTAGGTTATGTGAATCGGCA
>DATJDF010000024.1:0-4261 GCA_035497555.1 Arachidicoccus sp.
AGACAGAAAATATGTTAATTTTTTCTGTCAAGGAGCCCGAGGGGTTTAGGACCTATATTTACGATAAGGATGAAAAGTATGTTATTATCCTTGAGCCGTTAAGGAATAAAAACGAATATTATCTTTTAACTGCTTACTATCTTTCTGGGAAGGATTCAAAAAGAGACAAAATTGTTAAGAAATATAATAGGAGATTAGATGAGATTCTATAAAGCAAAAAACGCATAGCTTCTAGGCTTGCGTTTTTCGATTTCCTTTCTTCGAACGAAGAATGAACTAGGGTGCAAATATACTGATAATTCGGTTATGTTTTCTATTTCATGTTCTAAAATTTTATTTATTTTGTCGGTAGATAGAAATTGCACATTTTTTGAAGTGAGTAGAACCAAAGCGGAGATTGATCGCCATGTTAGAAAGTAGTAATTTAGCTAATGTAGTCATTTTCAATTAGTAATATAAAAGTGATTATATCGAAAGATCGTTGATTTTGATTTAGCTTATTTAGTTAATAATATTGGCAAAATATTGAGTAATACTAAATTGTTGGGGAATATTTTTACACCTAATTTACACCTAATTTACACCTGTATTGTTATAAGTTACCTGATAATCAGTAAAGTTGAACATACTGTATTGGCAAATAATTGATTATCAATTATTTGCCAATACAGTATGTTATTTTATTTCAGAAAATATCCTACATTAAAATTGATAATTGGCATTATTTCCACATAATGCTCTGCCTCCAGTGTTTTTAGATGACCGACTTAGGCTTATGATAGGCAGATCGATTCTTCAAAAACTCCTCTGCTGAGACTTCAATAATTTTATTATCCTTCATGATAATAAGCGGACTGTTCTTTTGTTTTTTAAACTCCAATAATCTTTGAAAGGCTAATTCAAGCCCACGAACTATTTTGTTTTTTTCTTCTATAATTTCAGGACTTGCCATATTAAAAAATTGATTTAAACTTTTCTTTGTTGATAATTATAATTGGTTTGTCTTTTTCTTTAAGGGCAATTTCATCGTTATCACCATCGCTGTTGTCGAAAATATAGGCCCTATCGACGACCGGTAAATATAAATTTTTTAGGTTTTCAATTCCTCTTCTATATCTTCGCTTTATTACGTCAGGTTCTATAAAATGTCCTCCTTCTGTAACTCTATTATTTACGCGTTTAATGGCTAAATCGACTGAGTTTAACCAAAAGAATAATAAACTTACGGTATAACCTTTTTCTTGGGCCTCCAATATTTTGCTTTTATAACTTCTTGTTGCTAATGTGGTTTCAAATGCGAAATTTTCATTTTCTGCAATAAGTTCGTTTATTCTGTTCAGCATGATTCGTCCCGCCTCTACGGCTACCTTTTCAGGCTGAAAAGGAGAGAGACCACGTGCTATTTCGTCTGCGTTGATAAATTCTCTACAGTCTTACCACCTAATTGAGAGATTAATATTGAAAGATACATTAAATAATTTTTGATAATTCTATTTAATCCTGCACTGCTTCAATCTCTTTGGCGCGTTTTCTAAGACCTGATCGTCCCTCCCTGGAATGTTCTTTATTCATATTTTTCTCCTTGAGATAGGGGAGGTAATAGGTTTGATAGAATTCTTTTTTAGAATCCCTGTAGTTTGTAATGGCGCCTATAGTGTTTAACAGTCGGATATAATACCAGGCGAAGTCAATCTGATATGGCTTGAATCCGCTTCTTGCACTCTTTGGATAAAGATGGTGATTGTTATGCCATTCACCCGCAACAAAACCCGGCCAAAGTTGATTTATGGATTCATCTTTATGATTGAAATCTCTGGTCGCATGTTGTTTCCCTTTACCTTTTGCGTGGCCATCGTAATTAAAAGTTCGAACACCAACAGCCCAAAAACCTGCCGCACCAAAAAGGCAGAATGCAAGCGCATGGTCGCCAATAAGAAAAAATACTAAATACCAGAATGACCAGTTGATTATTGTTGCAATCAAAGAGCGTATTGGATTGGCGTATGATCCCCAATATTGGTATTGTGCATAGGTGTTTGGTTTAACCCCTGTATGCCGCATTAATTTCATTACCCTATTATAGTCCCCTTCGTCAAGATTCTTGGCAATTGGTTGATGGTTTACATCGGCCAGAAAACAATATAAAAACCCAGCTTTTGCATTATATGGATCACCCGGTTGGTCGGATTTACTATGATGGACATGATGGGAAACAACATATATTTCCTCAGGGATAACACTAATGGTCAGATTTTGGGTGATAAAGCGCCAGAAATTATTTTTGAACTTATAGGCATTATGAGTACAGTATCTGTGATGCCAAATGGTCCCATGGGTCCCCATAATTATCATTCCGTAGACAAATGCTGCTGCCAATAGCCACCAGCTTAAAAAATAGAAAAGGAAGAATATAAAAAAAGCGGAGAGTATACCAACCTTTAACCAACTGCTGAAGGGCAACCAATTTTTACGAGTTCTGAAAATGTTCAGTCTTGAAAAAAATTCTTTAAATATTTGCCGGGAAGTCGGTGTTATTAGGTGATTCTGATTGTCCTTCCAACCATAGGAAGGGGTTTGTAATACATGATCTAAAAATGCCATCTCGTGATTTTAATATAAAATGGAGCAAAAGATAGTCTTTTATAACCGTAAAATGTCCTATTAACTGTTATTTGGCGAAAGTAATTTGAATATAAATCGCAGTTTTTAAAATGGGTTGACCAGCGATTAGAGGGGGCCTGTTGCATATATAGATCCTAAAGCCCTAGCCTTGAGAAACTTCTATAAGGCTGAATTGGTCTTACATTTCTGTAGTGTGACAATTTTACTGCATAATGGAACTATAAGATATAATACCGGAATTTAGGGAGAAAAACATGAAGCTTTGGCAGAGCGGCTCTGCTCTGTTCCATAATTGGTTTTGTACTACCAATTTCTGGCTTTTCGTTTCAGATGGTAAAAGGAAAGCCGGATATAATCATAGAAGAGAGCAATAACCAGGCAACTACTACTGATCAGTAAGGTATTTAGCTCAAGTTTACGATACGCAAACCCGCCTGTTATACAGCCTAAAAAAAAGAATAGAATAATAGCCAATTTTAAGTAGATACTTTTTTTAAGCGTTTTGAACTTGCGGCTTTTCCGGTAAAACAATAATTGAGATAGCTCAATACCTAAATCGGTGAATAAGCCTGTTAAATGTGTTGTGCGGACTACGGACTGTGAGACTTTCGTGACAAGAGAATTCTGCAATCCCATGGAGAATAACAATGTACAGGAAATTAATTGATAGTATTGTTGTGGATCAGTAAGTCTTGCTCCATAGATACCCAAAAATCCTAAAATGACAATTTCAAGAATCATCGGAATTATATAGGCATATCGCGGATGCCGTCTGGAAATCCCTTCAATAAACGTATTAGAAACGAAAGCGCCGCATAGGAACGAGAGGATAAAAATAAGAAAGGACAGGGCCATACTATAATTTTTATTGGAAAACTCTTCGGCAAAATAGGCAAAATGTCCTGTTACATTGGTAGTAAGGATTTTGATCGATAAGACTCCAGTAATATTTACGATACCTGCAACAAATGAGAGCAGTGATGCCAACCTGAAATTATGCAAATAAGTCCTGCTTTTACCTCTGTGTTTAAACATTGTTTTGGCATTCGGATGATCAATGCTTTAAAAGTAGAATAAAAATCTGGCAAATGATTTATTATGATAGCCTATCCTTTTGTCTTGCGAGACTTTTTCTATATTGCCAATTACTCAAATTGGAGCAATGGCTCCTGGTTTTTGGTGATTTTAACAAATGTATAAAGGAACGGTTGTTGTATTTTCAAACATAAATTTAATTATTGCTATTATATTTCCCTTTTGAAGTAGGTGGAATGTCTTGGAAACTCAGATAAACCGGGATAATCCGGCATAAAAAATCGTCCCAGATTTAAAGATGGGACGATTATGAATTACTTCATGTTATTTCAGGATGCTATCTGGTACAGTCTGCTGTCCATGTACCATCACTGTTAGACACAAGCATTTTTAAGGTATGTGCTGCAATGGTTATTCCAACTACCCCAGTACCCACACTAACATAAGTATTGTCATCCTTTTTCTCAAACTTTACATTATTAATATCGGGGATGCCACTGCCGAATTTAAAACTGTAAGAATTGCCTACTTTAACAACGGTTAATTTACCATCTTCATCATTAATGGTTTGACCACCGCCCTGAAAAGAGATTTGTCCATTATA
>DATJDF010000025.1:0-10599 GCA_035497555.1 Arachidicoccus sp.
TCAGGCCGGTAGAAATCACTGCACCATTCCCATGCGTTGCCTTCCATATCAAAAAGACCAAAGGCATTTGCAGGGAATTGACCAATGGGAGCAAGTTCTCCAAAGCCGTCTTTTAAGGTATTTCTATAGGGAAAATTCCCCTGAAATATATTGGCCATGTAATGACCGCCTGGTGCTAATTCTTTGCCCCAATAGTAATTTGGATAATTTTGCCCCGCTTTGGCTGCATATTCCCACTGTGCTTCAGTTGGGATGCGTTTGCCCGCCCAGTTGGCATATGCCAGGCAATCATCATAACATACCTGAACGACAGGCAGGTTGCCTTTTCCCTTTAGATCTGAGCCGGGTCCTTTGGGATGGCGCCAATTAGCGCCGGGCACATATGTCCACCACTGCATTGGATTATCCAGATTAACCTGGTGGGCGGGCGGTGTAAAAACGCCGGAACCTGGGACTAGTTTATCTAAAGGGACTCCAGGGTAATCTTTGGGATTTAAAGGGCGTTCGGCAACGGTTACATAATGGGTTTGCTGGACAAATTTTGCAAATTGATCATTGGTGACCTCGTGGGCATCCATATAATAGCCGGAAACAGTTACTTCATGTATTGGCTCTGCATCGGGAAACTGATTTGATCCCATTTTAAAGCTACCGCCCTTAATAAAAATCATTTTTGCTGTATCTCTATTATTAATGGATGCGTCTTCTTTTTCTGTGGTCATCGCGGCTGCACCAGCAACCCCGGAATCTCGACCCATCCCCGCCATCAGGAGCCCTGCGCGCGAAGGTTCCTTACAGATCGCACAGTCGATTGCCATTTTCCCCTGTACAGGCGACGTGTGAGAATGCGTCAGGCTATCCTGACTGCTTCCCTGGCCAGTCTTGCCTGTAATGCTTTGACAGGCAGCAAACAGGAAAATGCCTGCAACGAAAGTCAGTACCCGGCTCAATTGCTTAAATCGTTTAATAAAGGAAAGATTATTAAGCTGTTGAAATTTTAATGCTCGATTCAAAATTTGGTATATTAGAAGTTTTTAATAGCAAAATCTGACTGGCATTGCTTTAGCAATGCCGTTATATCAACAAATCTAATAAAACTTACTTAATTTACTTTATCTGTTATTACGTGGCCATTAAAATGATTTTAAAGTTAAATTCGGGACACAACCGTGCAGACTTGCCACAGAAATTTAGCGTGGTGCAAGCTTTATAACCAGCATAACCTAACTAAGTCTTATTTAATTGTCTCGAAAAATACAAGCCTTTTTAAATTTAAAATTTTAATATATTGATAATTGGCAGGTTACGTATTAAACAAAACGAGATGGCAAATAACTTCGGTTGTTTTTGCTGCTTTTTAGCTGGTTTATACCTATTACTCTTTACATTTTTGAGGTTGGATAATAGTTAGTACCTTTGCACCTCAAAAATTACAAGGAAAACGGCATGATTAGCGCAAGAAATATTACACTGGCTTACGGAAAAAGGGTATTATTTGATGAAGTCAATATTAATTTTATTAAAGGAAACTGTTATGGGGTGATCGGTGCCAATGGCGCTGGTAAATCCACCTTTCTTAAAATCCTCAGCGGTGAAATTGAACCCAACAAAGGTCAGGTGGAAATCACTCCGGGAGAAAGATTGTCATTTCTTAAACGGAACCAATTTGAATTTGACAATCAGACGGTACTCAATACGGTACTCATGGGGCATAAGAAGATGTGGGATATTATGCACAAAAAAGATGCTATTTACGCAGATCCGGAAGCCACGGAGGATGATTACATGCGTGCAAGCATGCTGGAGGCTGAATTTGGTGAAATGGGTGGGTATGAGGCGGAGAGTAATGCCGCGAACTTCCTGAGTGGCCTGGGGATCAAGGATGATATGCACCAGATGGAAATGAAAGATGTGCCTTCGAATATGAAAGTACGTGTTTTACTGGCGCAGGCTTTATTTGGCAATCCCGATATACTACTGCTCGATGAACCGACCAATGGTCTGGATATTGAAACGATTGGCTGGCTGGAAAATTTCCTGGCGGATTACCAGAATATTGTCCTGGTCGTCTCGCATGACCGACATTTCCTGGATGCTGTCTGTACCCACGTTGCTGATGTAGACCGTCAGAAAATAAAAGTTTATACCGGTAACTACTCGTTCTGGTATGAGAGTTCGCAATTAATGGCCCGCCAGGTTACAGATAAGAATAAGAAAATGGAGGACAAGCGCAAGGATCTTTTGGAATTTATCGCCCGCTTTAGTGCAAACGCCTCTAAATCAAAACAGGCCACTTCTCGAAAAAAGGCCCTGGAAAAACTGACCATTGAAGAAATTGAACCTTCAAATAGAAAATACCCTGGAATTATCTTTCAACCACTGCGTGAAGTAGGCAATCAGATCCTGAATGTCGAAAACCTGCGTAAATCCATTGATGGCCGTGTGCTGTTTGATAAGGTTATTTTCGATATTAAGAAAGGAGAAAAAATTGCATTCTTAAGTCGTGACCCACTTGCGGTTTCCAGCTTCTTCGATGTTATTAATGATGAAGCAAAGGCTGACAGCGGTAAATTTGAATGGGGTACGACGATTACAAAGGCCTACCTTCCAATAGAAAATGCCAAATATTTTAAGGACGGCCTGCCATTGCTGGACTGGCTGCGCCAGTTTGTACCGGCCCATGTTACGGAAGCAGACGAGCCCTTCCTGAGAGGCTTTTTCGGCAAGATGCTCTTTGCAGGGGATGATATTCTCAAAAAGACGGATGTATTAAGCGGAGGAGAAAAAGTCAGGTGTATGGTTTCCAGGATGATGTTGCAGAACCCAAATGTGATTGTTCTTGACCAGCCAACCAATCACCTGGATCTGGAAAGCATTCAGAGTTTTAATGAAAGCTGTAATAATTTCCCAGGTGTGGTATTACTTACTTCTCATGACCATACTTTCATGGAAACTGTTGCAAATCGCATCATTGAATTGACACCCAAAGGTATTATTGACCGTTTGATGAGCTTTGATGAATATTTGCAGGATGAACGCGTCAAGAATCTTAGAGAAGAGATGTATGCATAAACATTACAGGTTCGCTTTGAAGCCACTCACTGAGGACAATTTTCAGTGAATAGCAATAGGCGGGAAATATATAGGCTAAAATATAAAACAGGGCTACTATCGTTATTAAGATAGTTGCCCTGTTTTGATTATAATGGTTATAATGATGAAAATAGTTTATCTAAGAATTGTTGCTTTCCTATTTCTCTTTTCCATCCTGAATATACATTATGGATTAATGCTTTAAATTCTTATATCAATGAGAAATATCATGAATTTAAAAAGTGATTTTGATGTTTCAGTCACAAATCATTTCCCTGGGCATATTGATAAACAAAATAATGAGAAAAGCTTTGATATTTTTTCTTCAATGAATGAAACAAAGAATCGTTTTCTTGATTTTTATATTAATATGAGGCAGGATGAAATATGTTAATGTTGAACGGCGAAATATTATGCGTAGTCTTGTTGAACAGTATAAATTCAGGGATCCAGTTTACTTATTATCCACTGCTTTGCAACGAAAGCCACATAAGGAAAGCCGCCTGATCTCAGTTCTAAAAAGAAGATAACAGATTTTTTCTGTAACGGATTAGGTGCTTCGGCTGGATTATTTTAATTTAGGGGGACTAAAAGTAAATTCAATGGATTTTATAGATTACTATAAAACACTGGGCATCGATAAAAAGGCGACACCGGATGAGGTTAAAAAGGCTTATCGCAAATTGGCCAGAAAATATCATCCGGATCTTAACCCCGAAGACGAATCTGCCAAAAAAAGATTTCAGGAAATCAATGAAGCGCATGAAGTTTTAAGTGATCCTGAAAAGCGCAAAAAATATGATCTACATGGCAAAGAGTGGGCTCATGCTGATGCTGCGGGTGCCCAGAGAGGAAATCAGAGAAGCCGTGCCGGGCAGTCAGCTTATGGACAAGGATTTAGCGGTGCGGGGCAAGGTGGGGGTTTCGATGAATATGATTTCTCAGATTTTTTTTCTTCTATGTTTGGCGGCGATGGGCCTGCAGGTAACCGCGGTGGCAGTCGCCGTGGCTTTCGAGGCCAGGATATCAATGCAGCATTCTCGCTGCAGCTGCGGGAAGCCTATACAACACATAAGCAGGTCTTCACAGTGAATGGCAAAAATATCAGGATTACCATACCGGCAGGAGTAGAGGATGGTCAGACCATCAAATTAAGTGGCCATGGAGGCGGGGGTGTTAACGGCGGTCCGGCAGGGGATTTATATATTACATTTAAAATCCAGCCAGATCCGGATTTCAAAAGAATTGGCCATGATTTGCATGCTACGTTCGATCTCCCTTTATACACGGCTGTATTGGGTGGGGATATCCTGGTCAGCACCATGGACGGGAAAGTAAAATTAAAAGTGAAACCAGAAACCCAGAATGGGACAAAAGTGAAACTCAAGGGCAAAGGTTTTCCCATTTATAAAAAAGAAAACTTTGGGGATCTTTACATTACCTATGACGTAAAGATTCCCACCGGGTTATCCGAAGAAGAGAAAAAGCTATTTTCAGAACTTTCAAAACTGAATCCTCATGGCAACAGTTAATTCTATCCCAATCACTCATTTATGCGTACATTATCAAGCAGATACAGATTTTTTTAACGCGTTGCAGGAATACGAACTTGTTGAGATTATTCAAGTTGAACAGGTTCCCTGTATACCCATGGAGCAAATAAAGGATGTAGAGACGCTGGTTCATCTTCATTATGATTTGAATATCAATCTTGAAGGCCTGGATGTCATTTCACATTTATTGACAAAAATGCAGGAGTTGCATCAGGAGCTGAGTCAGGTCAAATCAAGGTTGCGAGGTTATGAGTTACGTTAAATCAATTTTAGAATTATTAACCGTTATGGACCGGGAAAATGAGGCAAAATGTCTTAACTTTGCTCCATAAGGATGGCAATGGATAAAATTTTACGTAATAAGTTATTTCAAAAATTAGCGTTAGGCACCATGAGTACCATGGCATTAACGTTCGTTATTGGTGTAAGTACTACCAAAGCGGCACCCATCCCAACATTCTTAGCGGCTTCTTTGCACACGAATTTTGTTAATAGCGCGTCCAACAAAATCAGCGGACAGTTAAAGACAAATTTGATTTTTCCCGGATCTTCAATTGCCCAGCCGGCAAATCCGCCGGATGATGCCAAGGTGCCATACAATCTTGATTATAAAACAGCAAATGGGTCAGTTACAGTAGTCACTAATAGTAGTAACCTGGTCGGCAATAGCCCGATTTTCGATAATGGTATTGTTGAAAAGCATATCGCCTGTTATCCTAACCCTGCTATTTCTTATATAAACTTTAAGTTCGATAAAACGGTACAAAGCAGTTCTAAATTGGCCATCTTCAGCTTTACTGGCAGGAAAATGGAAGAATTTAACATTACTGGTAGCATTATAAAAGTTTCCCTGACTGATTATTTTCAGGGACTGTACGTTTATCAACTCCGGGATGCAAATGGTGCAATTCTGGAAAGTGGTAAATTTCAGATTAAAAAATGACCCTAGTTTTTGAACCTATAGTATTGAACACCTTATATAAAACAATCTACAATAGAAACCAGTTATGCCTTTAATTAAAAGTATTTCAGGGATCCGCGGAACTATCGGCGGTAAACCCGGAGAGACCTTAAGCCCTTTAGATGTTGTTAAATTTACTGCAGCCTATGGAACATGGATCAAACAAAACTCAGAAACGAACAGCAAGATTGTCGTAGGACGTGATGGCCGCATTAGCGGAGAAATGGTACAGCGTCTGGTCGTTGCCACTTTAAATTCGGTCGGTCTGGATGTTATCGATGTGGGATTGAGCACAACACCTACTGTAGAAATGGCAGTGAAATTTGAAGATGCCGCTGGCGGCATTATATTAACGGCCAGCCATAATCCAAAAGAATGGAATGCATTAAAGCTGCTCAATGCAGAAGGTGAATTTATCAGTGGCGAAGACGGGGCTAAAATCCTGGCCATTGCCGAGGAAGAAAGCTTCAATTTTGTAGGCGTGGATAAACTGGGAAGTTATGCCATCAATGAAACTGTATTAGCTAAACATATTGACGCAGTCATTAAGTATCCCCTGGTAAAGCCGGCTGCGATTAAAGAAAAGAAATTCAGGATCGTTGTAGATGCGATCAACAGTACAGGTGCGATTGCCGTGCCGGAATTGTTGAAAGCGCTCGGTGTCAATGAAGGCGATATTTTTATCCTTAATGAGGAAGTAAACGGAAAATTTGCACATAATCCTGAGCCATTACCTGAGCATCTGAATAGCCTGCGTAATGAAGTCAAACAAAGAAAAGCAAATTTAGGTATTGCGGTAGATCCGGATGTCGACAGGCTTTGCTTTGTTAGCGAAGACGGTTCTTTATTTGGAGAAGAATATACATTGGTGGCTATTGCTGATTATGTCCTTCAACACAAAAAAGGCAATACAGTAAGTAATATGTCTTCTACAAGAGCCTTAAAAGATATTACAGAAAAGGCGGGTGGTAAATACTTTGCCAGTGCAGTGGGTGAAGTTAATGTGGTGAAAAAAATGAAGGCTGAAAATGCAGTCATCGGTGGTGAAGGCAATGGTGGTGTCATCGTTCCGGATCTACATTATGGCCGCGATGCTTTAATTGGGATTGCTTTGTTTCTGTCTCTCTTGGCGGACCGCAAGAGTGCTCATCAACTGCGCATCCAGTATCCGAACTATTTTATTTCCAAAAATAAAATCGAATTGGAAAATGGCATTGATGTCTCCCATATATTCGATCAGATTAAAACTAAGTATAAAAATAACCCGATCAATTGTGAAGATGGCCTTAAAATAGAGTTTGATAAGGATTGGGTTCATTTGCGCACCAGCAATACGGAGCCGATTGTACGGATCTATGCGGAGAGCTCTTCACCTACAACGGCTGAAAACATCGCTAAACGTATCATGCAGGATATTAAAGAGGCTATGTAAGCCGAGGTTTTAAGAAACTGTACAAGATGCATCCGGCATCAGAAAACAACAAATGGCCCCCGCAAACAGGGATACTTTCTGAAAATATAGTATTTTAATATAGTAGTAGCGAGTATATTTGCAAATAAATTATGATGCGTACAATTAAATTGTACGCATTTTAGTTACCGCAATAGTGTAAATAACGAGAAAAATGAATACGAGAATCTATTTTGATAATGCAGCCACCACAGCCCTGGACAAGGAAGTGCTGGATGCCATGTTGCCTTATCTTACTACCCATTTTGGGAATCCCTCCTCTATATACAGCTACGGCCGAGAAACCAGACTTGCTGTTGAAAACGCGCGCAAATCCGTTGCGAAAATCCTCGGTGTTCATCCGGCTGAAATTTTCTTTACCAGTGGTGGAACCGAAAGCACCAATACCGCAATTACGGCTGCCGTCAGAGATTTAGGATGTACCCGGATTATTACATCACCATTAGAGCATCATGCGACAATGCATTCCACAGAAACTCTTGGTCAGCGTGGGGAAGCAACTTTAGTCCATGTTAATCTGCTACCGGATGGCCATATTGACCTGGCCCACCTGGAATCCTTATTAGCAGATAGTGATCAGAAAACTCTGGTTACACTTATGCATGCCAATAACGAAATTGGTAATATACTGGACATAAACACTGTAGGCCAGCTTTGTGAAAAATACAGTGCGATTTTTCATTGTGATACAGTGCAGACCATTGGTCATTATCCAATAGATCTAAAGGCAATCCATGTACATTTCATCTCCGCAGCAGGGCATAAATTTCACGGACCTAAAGGAGTGGGGGTATTGTACATCAATGAAAATATAAAAATCCATCCTTTTATGAATGGTGGCGCTCAAGAGCGCAATATGCGTGCGGGTACCGAAAATGTGTATGGAATTGTCGGATTTGCGAAAGCACTGGAACTAGCCACTATGCATTATGAATCGGAAAGTGCACATATCCAGGGACTTAAGGCGCACATGATAGACCGCTTGGAAAAGGAATTTGATAATATCTACTTTAATGGAGATGCAACCGGCCGAAGCCTTTATACCGTAATAAATGTAGGTTTTCCTAAAACAGAAAAGACAGAAATGCTGCTTTTCAACCTGGATATTCATAATATCTGTGTTTCAGGGGGAAGTGCCTGTTCAAGTGGCGCGGACTTGGGATCGCATGTTATCCGGGCCATTTATCCACAAAGAGATATTGTTCCGGTCCGTTTCTCCTTCTCCAAATATAATACGTTGGAAGAGGTAGATACAGTGATTGATCAACTCAAGGATTTCTTATAGGCCTCAAAAGGCTTTTACATTGTATATCACCCTAAAAAAGCTGTCAAAATCACCCTGATAGCTTTTTTATTGCTTATTTTTTTGAAATTAGCTTGTATATTGCGACAAATTTCTACATGCAGCTATGGATATCCTCATTAAAAATACCATTCTCTCAAAAAATGGTCGAACAGACAACAAATCAGCCATTGACATATTAATTAAAGAGGGTATAATTACAAATATTGCACCTTCCATAGATGATCAGGCTGATTTTGAAATCCTGGACGCCCAGGGTGCCTTCGTCAGTCCGGGGTGGGTGGAAATTTTTTCAGATTTTGCAGATCCGGGTATGGAATACAGAGAGATACTGAAAACCGGTGCTGCTGCGGCCTTTTCCGGCGGATTTACCCGGGTATTTCTGGTGCCAAATACAAACCCGGTGGTGGATAATAAATCGCAGGTTAGCTATCTGGTCGAGAAATCTAAATCGCTGCCGGTGCAGATATTGCCCATTGGTGCCATTTCCAAGGGGGCCAGTGGTAATGAATTGGCGGAAATGTATGATATGAATGACAGCGGTGCCATTGCTTTCTCCGACGGTAAATATCCGGTTCAGTCGCCCGGTCTTTTTCTAAAAGCCCTGCAGTATGTCAAAACCTGCGACAGCGTATTAATACAACAGCCTTTTGATAAAACGATCGGAACACATGGGCTTATCAATGAGGGCATCGTCTCTACCCGGCTGGGTTTACCCGGTTTGCCGGCTATTGCCGAAGAACTGATGATTCAAAGGGATATTGAACTGGTACGCTATACAGAAAGTAAGGTGCATTTTACAGGTATATCGGCAGCTAAATCTGTGGCTTTGATTAAAGCTGCAAAAGCTGAAGGCTTAAATGTTACCTGTAGTGTAACCCCCCAACACCTGTTATTTACCGATGAGGACCTGGTTACTTATGACGTTAATCTTAAAATCAATCCTCCCTTAAGAACGCCAATAGACCGCGACGCGTTGCGAGCCGGTGTGCTGGACGGAACTATTGATATTATTGCCACCCATCACTTCCCGCAGCATTTTGATGACAAGGTTAAGGAATTTGAATATGCGAAAAACGGGATGATCGGTTTGCAGACAACTTATAGTGCACTGATGGAAGCCTTGCCTTCGCTCACCGCAGACAGGATACAGGATCTGCTCAGTGACAATGCTGTGCGCATTTTCGGACTGGAGGTTCTCGAAATTACAATTGGTCAAAAGGCCAATCTGACGCTCTTTGATCCAAACAAAAGCAGTACTTTTACGAAAGAAGGTAATAAAAGTAAAGCACAGAATTCCCCTTATTTTGACAGGAAGTTCAAAGGGGCGGTGATTGCTACTATTGCCCATAACCAGATCCATAAAAATTAAAAAACCGCTTCGTATGGAAAAGAAAATGAAAGGAAAACTATGGGAAAAAGGCATTATTATTGCCTTAATTCTGATTGTATTACAGTTGGTCTTGTATTTTACCGGTAACATGAACAATTCCGGGCTAGGCTGGGGGGTAAATATCCTTTTTGTCGTGGGTATCATTTATTTTACCAATCAATATGCGAAAGAGCAGCATGGAGAAATGACCTTTGGCAATCTTTTTGCCTATGGATTCAAGATCTCAGCAATCGTTGCCCTGATTATGGTCGTATGGGTTGTATTGATGTTCAAAGTGATCTTTCCCGGTCTTCAGGATGAAATGATGCAATCACAGCGGACAGAACTTCTGAAAAAAGGATTGACAGATGAGCAAATGAAGGCTGGCGCTGAGATGGGCAAGAAATTCTTTATGATCATTGCTGTGGCTGGTACCATACTGGTGTATGCAATTATGGGTGTTATCGGGTCCTTAATTGGAGCAGCGATCTCTAAAAAAGCGCCGGGTGGCGCTACACCCTTCCAACAGTAACTTACGCCTGGCTAAAAACCCGTAAACTGATTAACCTGGTAACATTTAACAGCCTTTTTCCGAAATTTGCAAGATGATAGATATTTCCATTATTGTTCCACTTTTTAACGAAGATGAATCACTTCCAGAACTTTCCGACTGGATAATGCGCGTGATGAAGGAAAATAATTTTACTTATGAAGTCATCATGGTTGATGATGGCAGTACAGATAACAGTTGGGTGGTCATCGAGTCTATTGCAAAGATCAATACAAATTTTAAAGGCATCAAATTCCAGCGTAATTACGGTAAATCCGCTGCACTCAATGAGGGTT
>DATJDF010000026.1:0-2843 GCA_035497555.1 Arachidicoccus sp.
AAAGCTCTTAAAGGAAATGGGCTGTAATGCTATCCGTACGGCACATAATCCGCCGGCACCGGGGATGCTGTCCCTTTGTGACTCCATGGGCTTTTTGGTGATGGACGAAGCTTTTGATATGTGGAAGAAGAAGAAGACCAAATATGACTATTCAAAATCTTTTGAAGCCTGGCATAAAAGGGATTTGGAAGATCAGATAAAACGAGATCGGAACCATCCAAGTGTCTTTTTGTGGTCAGTTGGCAATGAGATCCGTGAACAGTTTGATTCCAGTGGGACCCGTATCGTCAAAGAGTTAGTGCAGATTGTAAAAGCGCTGGACAGCACCCGCCCGGTGATGGCTGCCTTGACAGAAATGGAACCTGATAAAAATTTTATTACCCAGGCGGGTGTGTTGGATTTACTTGGGTTCAATTACAAATCAGATCAGTATGACTCGCTGCCTATCCGGTTTCCCGGTCAGAAATTTATTGCCAGCGAGACCACTTCCGCGCTGGAAACCAGGGGCGTGTATGATTTAGGCTTGCAGGATACCTTACAGTATTGGCCCAGCTCCAGTAAACACAAGTATGTCCAAAACGGTCATGCTGACTGGACGGTGACGGCCTATGACGCCGTGGCAGCCTATTGGGGAACATCACATGAGAAAGCGTGGCTGGATGTAAAGAAGCGGGATTTTATGTCAGGAATCTTTGTATGGACTGGTATGGATTATTTAGGAGAACCCGTTCCTTATCCATTCCCGGCCAGGAGTTCTTATTACGGTATTATTGATTTGGCTGGATTGCCAAAAGATGTCTATTATCTCTATCAAAGTGAATGGACAGATAAGCCTGTGCTGCATGTATTTCCGCACTGGAACTGGCAACCTGGCCAGCTGGTGAATGTCTGGGCATATTACAGTCAGGCCGATGAAGTGGAGTTGTTTCTCAACGGAAAATCACTGGGGAAACGCCGTAAAGGTGACGGGCAGCCCGGCGATAAGCCCTTACATGTGTCCTGGAAACTGCCATTTGCTCCAGGTGAGTTAAAAGCCGTTTCCCGTAAAAATGGTGTTATTGTTTTGACTAAAGAGATTAAAACGGCCGGTCCGGCTGCTAAGATCGAAATGAGTGTTGATCAGTCCTGCTTCAGAGGTGTAACTGGAGATCTTTGTTTTGTAACAGTGCGTTTGACAGATGCAAATGGGGTACTGGTGCCAGATGCTGATCGTCAGCTGCAATTTAATATTGAAGGGCCTGCGACCCTGGTAGGGGTGGACAACGGCTATCAGGCGGATCTGGCATCTTTTAAGCGTAATACTTACCGGACCTGGAAGGGAAAATGTGTGGCGATTATCCGGCCTAAAGTTGCGAAGGGAAGTATTGAGTTGACCTTAACCTCAAAAGGCTTGCCCATGAACCGGTGGCGTATTCCCATTGGTGAATGAAGATAGAAAAGCGACGATTCGTAATATAGGGGTGGATAGATTAATGGAGTTGTGTCGGCATGATAGGTTGTCGGCAGGCGAGTATGACTGACTGAATAAATTTTGAACCTGTGGAATTTATCTGAAAGAGAATTAAATAGAAGTGACAAAATAAATTAATCTACAAGTAAAAATTGTATTCTCTTAATCATCAGAGATGTTATCGGAGAACAAGTTGTTTAAAATGGATATTAAAGTAATGGAACATAATATTGAAGACATTGGAAATGCCCCGCAATTGGATAATCATAAATCGGATGCAGGGAGTTTTGGAAAAATGCGGTTAAGAAGGGGGGTGTCGTCGACTTTAATGCGACTCTTGTTATCAATACTCCTGATTTCAGGTGGAATGTTGACGGTTAAAGGGCAATTAGTGGACGGTACACCGACTGCTATTGCGCCTGTACCAGATGCAATTCAAAAACCTCCTTATGAAGTTCCGGAAATTACGAGCATTAACCGTGAGCGCTCCCGTGCTACAGCTTATTCATTTTCTTCGATAGCGGCAGCTTTAAAGGGAGATCGGGAAGCCTCTGCGTACCTGCCATTAAACGGCAGCTGGGATTTCAGGTATGATTCGCTGCCTGAATTGGCACCCAGGGATTTCTATAAAGATAAAGTGAAAGGTTGGGATAAGATAGAAGTCCCTTCGAGTATGGAAATGGAAGGTTATGGAAGACCGATTTATAAAAGTGCCGTTTATCCATTCAGGCCGGTCAATCCACCTTATATACCTGAAACGGATAATAGCGTGGGTTCCTACCAAAGAAGTTTTGAGATCCCTGCTGACTGGAAGGGCAAGAATATCACTCTGCATTTCGGTGGTGTCAGTTCCTGCTTTAATGTCTGGATCAATGGCCGGTTTCTAGGTTATGGAGAGGATAGCTTTCTGCCTTCCGAGTTTAATATCACCCCCTATTTGCAAAAAGGGACCAATCGTATTTCTGTGCAGGTATTACGCTGGGGGGATGGAGCCTATCTTGAGGATCAGGATCAGTGGCGTTTAAGCGGGATACAAAGAGAAGTGTATCTGATGGCAGAACCCCGCATTCGTATTGCAGATTTTTTTTACCAGACAAAACTGGATAGTTTATACCAGGATGCGGAGTTGGAAATCCGGCCAAGGCTGGAAAACCTGACCGGCGATACGGTACCACCAGGTATGGTTTTTAAAGTGCAGCTTTATGACGCCCAGCAAAAACCTGTACTCGTAAAACCTATGGAAAAGGCTGCGGATTCTATTATAAATGAGGCCTATCCTCGACTGGATAATGTCCCTTTTGGGTTACTACAGAGTCATGTCCGCAGACCCCATAAATGGAGTGATGAAGATCCTTATCTATATACATTGGTTTTTAGTTTGTATGATGATCAT
>DATJDF010000027.1:0-16450 GCA_035497555.1 Arachidicoccus sp.
TGAATTTTTCTTAGTTAGTTATTACATTGTACTTGCGGCCCCAATTTCTATTGGGGCTTTTTTTGTACTTTTAGGCGTAGTATGAAGGGGCTTTTACAGTACTTATTTGCTGAGTTTTTGTCTTTATTTAAGGTTAAAACCGGCTTTAAATTTTAATCCCCCGGCTTTTTCCTTTATGTTTGCCACGCTCACACGGGAATTTTTTTAATCCGTACGCGGATATTCTGCATTTTACATTACAATTTAGTAATTTTTTTTAATTCCTGGAAATTACATGGCAATCAGCGGTTCAATTGGATGAGGTAGACCTTATGTTTTTGGATGGCATTTTTTTACTTGATTAAAGCAAAAAAGTACCTTATGAGGGATTTTTTACAACAGACATTCTTAGGCAATACGATTTTAAATTATGTATGGGTCCTGGCCAGTATCTTAGGAGCCATGACTTTGTTAAGGTGGTTGAAAAAGTTTCTTTTTAATGGCTTCGAGCGTTACCGGCAAAAAAGACCGGACAACAGGCATTTGAAGGTGGTGCTGCTTGTGCTTGAAAAATCAATATTACCCTTAGTCTATTTATTGATCATCTATAGTGCGGTCTCTACGCTTACTTTATCGCCACGTGTGTCAGATTTTCTGCGCAGGATCATGATGGTTTTATTTACTTTTTTTACCATCAAAATAGTTATTGCAATTATCAGAGGTGTCGTCCTGGCTTATCTCAATAAGAAAGTGGATGATGAAAACAGGGTATCAGAAATCAGTGGTTTGCTTATCCTGGTAAATCTGGTATTATGGTCCGTGGGACTGATGTTCCTGCTCGGGAATATGGGCTATGATATCACCACCATTATTGCTGGTCTAGGTATTGGCGGTATTGCTATTGCGCTTGCCGCTCAAGCGGTGTTGGGTGATTTTTTCAGTTATTTTGTCATTTTCTTTGATAAGCCCTTTGAAGTGGGCGATTTTATTCAGGTGGATGATTTCCTGGGTACCATTATACACGTTGGTATCAAAACAACAAGGATCCAGAACCTGGTGGGGGAAGAACTCGTTTTTTCCAATACAGATCTAACAAACGCCCGGTTACATAATTATAACCGCATGCAGCAACGGCGCATATCCTTTGATTTTGGTGTCGTTAAATCCGCACCCATGTCCCGGATCCGGCAAATCCCCGAATTGGTAAAAGAAGTTATTGAAGCCCACCCTACTGCGAAATATAACCGTGGTCACTTTACAGCGATTGAAGACAGCAGCTTTCGGTTTGGTTTTGTTTATTATGTGCTGGATCCTGATTATACGGTATACTTAGATGTTCAGCAGCATATAAATCTGGGCATCTTAGAAGTACTGGAGAATCTGGGTGTACGGCTCGCCTACCCTACCCGAACTTTACAGATGTCTGCCGGACTTAGTAGCCCTTCAAGGGAGCGTGACCCTAAATCATGAGTCGGTGCCGGGTAGTTCAGTCCCTAACCGGATATAGGCATAAAAGCGCGGAAATATAAAGCCCCACCTTGTAATTTTGAGTAATTGGAAGGTGGGGCTTTATTATACTTTGTAATTTTTTAGTCTAGGGTGGTGGTATCTACCCTGCTTGGTGTGTCTTTGCCACTGATAATACTTCCTGCACTAAAGGCAATAGAACGAATAATATTATTCATATTACTCAAATTGAGTGTGCTGACTTCATCACTTACTTTATGATAATTAGGTTCTGCATCCATTTTTGAGGTGGAGATGGTATGCGCAGGTACGCCCTGACGTGCCAGAGTAGCATTATCGGAGCGGTAAAATAAATGCTGATCCGTGTAGGGATCCGGATGGAAGGAGAAATCCGTTCCTTTCAGATTTGCCTGCAGAATTTTGCCCATGTCGGTTTTTTCAAACCCCGTGATATAAGCAGAATTGGCACCCCATTTACTATCCGTGCCGATCATTTCAATATTGAACATCGCCATTACGGTCGCTGGATCAAACTGGTTCGAAAAGTAGGTAGAACCAAATCCGCCGGCTTCCTCAGCGGTAAAGGCAGCGAAGACAAGGGTTCTTTCATTGTTACCCAGTTTGGCGTAATATTTCGCTAATTGTATAACCGCAGTAGTACCCGAAGCGTCGTCATTGGCACCATTAAAGATGCTGTCTGTTTTATTATTTGGATCGATACCCAGATGATCGTAGTGTCCGGAAAAGATAACTCTTTCATTTGGTTTTGTTTTGCCCGGTAGTATCCCGACCAAATTGGCCAAATGTATTATTGTTAGTTCATTTGTTGCTTTCAGACTGTAGTCGGTCGGTTTATCCTGACTTACAATATAGATTGTACTATAAGGCGTCTGGAATTGATTTTGCTGCATCCCTTTAAGGCGGGGCAATAGTTTGAGCAGGCTTCTATCCAAAACGATGAGTGCATTGTCACTGGGATGTTGCCGGCTGCGATATAGCTTCATAAATTCCGCTTGTGATCCCGCTGTAAGGACCTTATAACCTGACTGCGCGTCAATATTGATCTCTGGTTGGCTACTGATAATTAATGAGTGATCCTCCTTTATTATCTGACCGTTTACTTTTACCGTCTTCTCCCTAATCTTACTGCTAACCATAATGAAATTCTGATAATAGCCACTGTCACCGGGGATTGTGTGGAGCCCTGCTTTCTTGAATTCAGCAGCGATCACCGCTGCCGCTTTACGGATGCCGGGTGTTCCGAATTTGCGGCCTTCCATATCGTCTGCTGCCAGCGTATTTAACAAACTGGTCGTGCTCTTTACAGATATGGTCTGATCCATTATTTTCTCAGCAGAAGGCTCCTGAGCGCTTAGGCAGGCAGATAGGCACAGGCCCATTAATAAACATAAACTTAACTTAAGACGCATAGCAATTTTTTTAGTGCGTTAATTATTAGTGCAAATTTTTATTTCTGCCTCTGTACCTAATACTTTTACAACTGAACTTCAGCCCTTTTGTAAAAACCTGACTGTACTTATTTATCAGGCCCGGTCTAATCAGATTCGACTTTTCCAGCACAATAATATTGATTTTCAGCTTCCCGGCCAAAATTCATCGTTCAGCAGATAAAATTGAGTAGTATGCCGACATTAATGATGATCACTCCATTACCGGGCGCATCCATTTCTCGGCGTAGGTCTCCTCCCAACCCTGGCGGGACTTATAATCCTCATATTGATCCTGCATAATCTTCCCGATACCAAAATACTGGCTCTTTGGGTGGGAAAAATACCAGCCGCAGACGCTGGAGGCGGGATACATTGCCAGCGATTCCGTAAGCTCAATCCCGACTTTTTCGGTTACACCCAACAGGTCAAACAGTTTTATTTTTTCGGTATGATCCGGACAGGCCGGATACCCGGGCGCCGGTCTTATTCCGTCGTATTTTTCGTGGATTAATTCGTCGGCCGTTAAAGTTTCATCCTTTGCATACCCCCAAAGTTCAGTGCGGGTTTTTTTGTGCAGCATTTCTGCAAATGCTTCCACGAGTCGGTCGGATAATGCCTGAAGCATAATCTTATTGTAATCGTCATGATCTGCAATAAAACGTTTTAAATGTGGCTCGATACCGTGAATTGTTACAGCAAATGCCCCTAAATAATCTTTACCATATTTGGCAGGTCTCAGAAAATCCGCCAAAGAAAGATTGGGTTGCCCGGCGGCTTTTTTAACCTGTTGGCGTATAAATTCCAGGTTAGCCTTTTTGCCTTCTAAATGCACCGAAACACTGTCCGGTGCCGTTTTCTCTGATTCCATAAAACCTACCAAGCCGTCTGCCGTGAGCCATCTTTCTTTGATAATGGTATCTAACATGTCATTCGCGTCATCATAAAGCTTGGTGGCCTCCTTACCTACAATTTCATCGGTCAGGATCTCCGGGAAATTTCCGTGCATTTCCCAACTGATAAAAAAGGGTTTCCAGTCTAAAAAGGTCCGGATCTCATTTAGATCATAATCCTTGAAAATCTTGGTTCCTACAAATGAAGGTTGGACGGGCTGATAGCCTGCCCAATCGATATCCACTGCATTAGCCTGCGCCTCTTTAAAGGGAATATATTTTTTGACCGGTTTTTTATTTTCAAAACTTTCCTTCAGTTTAGCATAATCCACTTTCGTCTTGGTTAGAAAATCGGTCTTCAGTTCGGGATTCAATAACGCTCCTACGACTGTTACACTTCTGGAAGCGTCCAGCACATGTACGACCCCATTGTCGTATTCAGGGGCAATTTTTACTGCCGTGTGAATTCTTGAAGTTGTTGCACCACCGATTAGTAAAGGTATTTTCATTTTCCGACGCTTCATTTCACGGGCAACACTCACCATTTCATCGAGTGAAGGTGTAATAAGTCCGCTTACACCGACGATATCCGCCTTTTCTTTGATAGCTGTTTCCAGTAGTTTATCCGTAGGAACCATAACACCTAAATCCACTACCTCATAACCGTTACAGCCGAGTACAACACCCACGATATTTTTACCTATATCATGAACATCACCTTTAACGGTGGCCATGACAATCTTCGCTGCACCTTCCTTCTGTCCGCCTTCTGCCTGAGCGGCTTTGAGTTTGGCGCCCAATTCCTGGATCTGTTCCAGTTTTTTGGTAATGATTAGGGCGGTTAAATCCGGCTTTTCCAATAAATCACGACGGGAAATAACCAGTAGATTATAGCCGTTCCCGGCCAGTAGCTGATCCGTAGCCTCCATCGCGGTTGTGATGTCTTCGGCATTTTCTGCGATTAATATGGCCAGGGCACTTGTAATGGAAAGCGCATCCACGGGTTGACCGGCGACGCACTTATCCCATTGAAAGCTTGCGCTTCCAAAGGCTGGCTCCGATAGTAAAGTCTGCAGCACTGATACCGCTTCCTTATCACCCTGGCTTTGGTGATTTGGATCCGGATTTATGGAAGGTGCAATGGGTGCGGTAGCCAGAATTTGATTGATCCTTTTTTCCTTTTCAATAAATGGAAAAAGATAAGCCACACTTTTTTTCATAACGCGGGCACTTTTTACCACCTGTGGCAGAAACATCTTTCCTGAACCAAACAGATCCCCGACAACGTCCATGCCAGCCATTAAAGGCCCTTCAATGACTTCTAAGGGGCGTGCATATTGCAGCCGCGCTTCTTCTGTATCCGCGTCTATATAATCTGTAATACCACTGACGAGGGCATGTTTTAAACGTTCCTGAACTGTATTGCTTCGCCAGGCATCGTCTTTTTTAATTTCTTTTCCTTTCGATTTAACCGTTTCGGCAAAATTGATCAGCTTTTCAGTGGCTTCATTTTCATCATTATTCCTGTTTAAAATGACATCTTCACATAGGTCTCGTAGCTTGGGATCTATCTGATCATAAACAATCAATTGCCCTGCATTGACAATACCCATATCCAAACCTGCTTTTACAGCATAAAAAAGAAAAACGCTGTGCATCGCCTCTCTTACCGTCTCGTTGCCACGAAAAGAAAAGGACAGATTACTGACACCGCCACTTATTTTGATTAGCGGAAATCGCTGTTTTAATATCTTACTGGCTTCAATGAAATCTACTGCATAATTATTATGCTCTTCAAGTCCGGTTGCTATGGCAAAGATATTCAGATCGAAAATGATGTCCTGGGGCGGATAGCCCACCTGCTCAGTAAGAATTTTATAGGCATTGGAACTGATTTCTACTTTTCTGTTTAAGGTATCTGCCTGACCCTGCTGATCAAAAGCCATAACCACGACCGCTGCACCATAACTCCGGCAAATACGGGCCTGTTCTATAAACTTCTCCACTCCTTCTTTCATGGAAATGGAATTGACAATACATTTACCCTGCACACATTTGAGCCCTGCTTCGATTATATCGAATTTGGAGGAGTCAATCATGATCGGGATTTTTGCAATTTCGGGTTCTGCCTGTACTAGGTTCATGAATGTAGTCATGGCAGCCTTGCTGTCCAGCAGGGCATCATCCATATTGATATCAATTACCTGTGCACCGTTTTCAACTTGGTCACGTGCAACACTTAATGCTTCTTCAAAGTTACCGGACCGGATTAGCCGGGCGAATTTCTTAGAACCGGTTACATTCGTTCTTTCACCAATATTTACAAAGTTCGTCTCTGGTCGTATGGCCAATGGCTCCAATCCAGAGAGATATAAATAGGGTTTAAGCATAATATAGGAGAAATAAATTTAATTAACAGTAATATATTGAACATTCGTCTGAACGACTAAGTTCATAAAAGTCTAAAGTCAAAGATCAGAGGGCCATTGCCATCTCGGGGCGAGGCCTGGGCCGGATGGTTTTAACAGATTCGGCGATGTGACGAATATGATCAGGTGTTGTTCCACAACATCCACCTACAATATTGACAAAGCCGTTTTTAGCCCAGTCTTCCAGGAAGTGCGCAGTCTCATCGGGCTGTTCATCATATTCCCCCATGGCGTTGGGCAGTCCTGCATTTGGATACGCCGAGGTATAGCATGCCGCGATCTGGCTGAGTTCCTGAACATGTGGCCGCATTTCTGCTGCCCCTAAGGCGCAGTTTAAACCCACACTAATGGGCTCCGCATGACTTACGGATACATAAAATGCTTCCAGTGTCTGGCCGCTAAGCGTCCGGCCACTGGCATCAGTAATAGTCCCGGAAATCATGATGGGTAATTCAGGCTGCTGACTTTCACGGAAATATTTTTTGATGGCATAGATAGCTGCTTTACAATTAAGGGTGTCAAAAATGGTCTCAATGAGTAAAATGTCTACCCCACCTTCTACCAGTCCTTTAATTTGTTCTAAGTATGCATCTGCTACTTCATCAAAACTGACGGCCCGGTATCCAGGATTATTGACATCCGGTGATAAGGAAAGTGTTTTATTCAAGGGGCCGATGGCGCCTGCAATAAACACCTGTCCTTTTTGCTTTCCTGCCTCCGTCTGCAGGTATTTATCGGCTGCTTTTCGGGCGCAGCCGGCGGCTGCCACGTTTAGTTCATAGGCAAAAGCAGACATATCATAATCGGCCTGCGCAATTCGGGTACTGCTGAAAGTATTGGTTTCAATAATATCTGCGCCTGCTTCTAAATATTGAAAATGGATATCTTCAATGATTTGTGGTTGTGTGATACTCAGTAGATCATTATTGCCCTTTACATCCAGGTGCCAATTGCTGAACCGACTGCCCCTGAAATCTGCTTCTGATAAAGTGTGTTGCTGGATCATGGTCCCCATGGCACCGTCAATGACCAATATTCTTTGTTTCAAACATGCTTCTAATTGCATCTTTAACTGTTTTATTTTTATAATGCTGTTCAGTTACTTTAAACATGTATCTAATCCGCACTGCTCCTGTCCTTTATATACATACAAGTTTATAGCAGGTACCAGCAGATACTGAGGGTTGTGCATTTAAGCATTAATAAAACAACTAATAAAACGTTTGGGGTATTTTCTATTTGGAGGGGAATAACTCAACGTTTATTAGTTCTTTAAAATGGGCTGAACAATAAACAAATCTGCCTTTGTGGCGCAAATTTACATAGAATTCCTGAAATAATAAAATAGATTCTTCCTATATATAGTTCAAGTTCCTGAAAAGAGCATATGGGCTTTATGAATGCGAGAATATTTTAATCTGAAGCTGCGAAAGTTTTAAAATGAGCTTGGTTGTCGCTCTCTCAGGATCACTTAACATAATTTTCAACGGGCAGGCGATTAGCCATGCTCCGGCCAAGCGTCATTTCATCGGCGTACTCCAATTCGCCTCCGAAGGCAATACCTCTTGATATGGTGGTAATCCTGCAGGGTAATTGCTGGATTTTCTTCTGTATGTAAAAAATTGTCGTGTCACCCTGGATATTCGGGTTTAAGGCAAATACCAGTTCTTCTATGGCTTCATTTTCCACTCTATCGACAAGACTATCTATGGTCAGGCTGTCCGGACCAATACCATCCAGCGGCGAGATGACACCACCCAGAACATGATAGAGTCCGCTGAACTGCTCAGTATTTTCAATGGCGATCACATCACGGATATTCTCCACAACGCACACCAGCCGCTTGTTGCGCATGGAACTGCTGCAAATGGTACAATAATCATGGTCACTCAGATTATGGCATTTTTTGCAAAAGCGGATTTCACTGCGCATTTTGGAGATTGTTTCAGAGAATTGGTCGACTTCTTCCTTGTCTTGCCTCAACAGGTGCAAAACCAATCGGAGTGCTGTTTTTTTGCCAATGCCGGGTAATTTGGCAAAGGCATTTACTGCATTTTCTAATAAGGAGGATGGTAATTGCATAATCTTAAACTAAGCGCCTGATTTTCTATAATTTATAAGGATTGTCCTGGTCCGTATCATTAGGATTTGGTTTTAGGTAGATATCCCACTGATTGTCGGTGTCGGCAATAAATTTAAATTTCTTTTTAATGGCAATGCCACGCTCCGGTTGTCGCTTTAATTGGTAATTACCAGGTGTCCACTGAAGATCATGGTTGGTGTCATATAGTATCCTGAGACCATATTCACCCGGTTCAAAGCGTTCAATTCTGGCCTGGCCTTTGGCGTCCAGTCTGATTGAATCCAGAATCTTATCCGAAGACAGTATTAAAACGACTGGATTTTGCGTCGTGTCCACGTCCGGAAAATTAAGTTGAACCGTCGCATATTCCTGCTCTGTTTTTACCTGAAATTTGACAGTATCTGCTTTTACCAACTGAACATCAAAACTATCAGTGGCTGCTTCTTTCGGAATAATCATTTCGAAGATTTTGCCCTGCTCCTGGCTCCAGTCTTTGACAACCAGAAAATTGCTGTTTGTGCTATCAGTGGAATCAGCGACCAATTGAAAATCTTTTAAGGCAATATGATTGGTATCCATAATGGCAATCATTGCTGGTGAAAATTGTTTAAGTGGTTTACTATACTGTAATAGCATGGGGGTGAGTAACCCCTGCTTGCCTTCCTGGAGGTTCACAGCTAAGGTCAATGGCTTCTTTGCAGCCTCTTCTTTGCGTTTGGCAAGTTGTTTTTCGGAGTATACAGGCGGCTTCCTGGCCTTTTCTTCCTTTGGAAAGGCGCGAAAGGCATAGAGCGTCAATCCATTATTAACTGAATCCTTTTTTGTCGAGACAATGCTGTCCAGAAATGCAAACATGCTGGTGGAATCACCGTAGTTTTTCAGGTATGAGTTTTCAACAGCAAAAACATGGAAATTTTCCTTTGGCAAAAAATGAAATGCAAAATGTCCTGTACTGTCCAGTCGGGTATAATATCGGGGCGCGTTTTTTATGACAGCGGTATCCGAGAGGTCACGATACAGTGCCACCAGCATGGTAGAATCAATAGCGCCATCTTCAGCCATAACCACCTTCCCGGTAATAGAGTCCGTGTCCAGATGATCCCCGGTACTGAAGACATAAGTGAAGCGACGTACCGGGTTGGCTTCGTTTACATCCTGGATCGCATTGCCAAAATCATAAGAATATGTGGTATTGGGCTCCAGTGTGTCCTTAATTTTAATCGTTACTGTGCGTAGTTTGCCATTTACATTGGGCAGACCCTTGGGAACGGGCGAAACAATCAGGTTGTTAAAGATGTCCTGCACTTGCACATATTCATTAAAAGTTAATACAACTGTTTTTTCCTTAAAGTTAAGTGTGGAGTCTTTGGGTGAGGCGGAGACTAAAACAGGCGAAAGCGTATCTCTTGGGCCTCCTCCCGGTGGAACAATTACTGCACAACTGTTCATCTGCAGGAGTCCGCCGAGTAATAATAAAGTGATAAATACCGTAAATGCTCTGTTCATTAAGTCAATTAAAGGATCTTAGCCGTCCCACAAAAGTATCGTATTGGCTTTACTTTAAAAAGGAATTAATGCAAATTTGTGAACCGGCATTGACTCCCGCTTTCAGTAGGCATTGTATGTTGCTGCAGAGAGCAAGCCGGCCTCAATATAAGAAGGATGAGTGGGGTCATGGTATATCCGTATAGTGGCAGGCTTAAAATCTTCTGCTTTGGCCTTATAGATGTTCTCAAACACCTGCGGATTGCGATCCACCAGTGGAAACCAGGAGCTTTGTACCTGGACCATCAGCCGGTGCCCTTTTTTGAAGGTATACAGTATATCCGGGATATCAAAGTCTACTTTCGTCGGTTGACCCGGGACAAAAGCCTCAGGGTGGCTAAAGCTATTTCTGTACTTACCTCGCATGACTTCGGCGCGTACCAGGGCTTCATACCCTTTCATTTTTTCGGATAATTTGGCGCTTACCGTATCGGGATCCATATCTGAATCCGGGCTTTCGGGGTATACATCAATTAATTTGACGATAAAATCCGCGTCGGTGCCGGTAGTGCTGACAGTCAGGTGTGCCTTTAAGGGGCCGGCCAGGGTGAGGTTACTGTCCAGAACGGGTGTCATGAAACTTATGACATCCTTTCTTTTTGTCGCAAAGCGCTGATCATCGATCATATAGGTGATGCCCCTGGATTTTTGAATCCCACCCTGGTAGGGTACCGGACTCGCGGGGTCAGCACGGTAGGCAGTAAAAGCCGGCGTACCGCTTTTTTCTATACTGGGCTTATTAATGGATAACTTTTGATTTGCCGCCAAAAACAGCCGAATAGGCTGAATGGTTTTGGCGGGCCACCTGTCAAAACGGTTCCATCTGTTCAGGCCAACGTCATATAGAACAGCCTCGGGTAAAGCCGCCTTGGGACTGTCATAAAGGTAATGCATAAAAAAGGGGAACTCAATATTTTGCTGAAACCAGCGGCTTGTATTAGCGTTAAAGGTGATATCTCCTAAACGATCCATTTTAGGGCCTGCCCAGCCGCCATGATTCCAAGGACCCATGACCAGCATGTTTTCATGATCCTTGTTGTTTTTTTCGATATGTTTATAGGTTTGTAAAGTGCCCCATAAATCCTCCGCATCATACCATCCGCCCACCACCATGGTGGCTGGCTTTACATGATGCATAAACCGGCGTATATCCCGGTCCTGCCACCACTGATCATAATCAGGGTGCATCAGCACGGTATCCCAGAAAGGAATCTGATGGTGGTAATAAAGTTCGTTGACTGCGCTGATAGGGCCCAATTTGAGGTAGAATTGATAATTGTTTTTAATGCCTAAATCCAGTGGTTTTAATTTGTTTTTATTAGGGCCGTTGGTAGAATTGGCAAACCCGTAATCAAACCCGACTTCATCCATGAGAAAAAAGGCGCCGTTATGATGCGTATCGTCTCCCAAAAACCAATTCGTCACCGGTGCCTGTGGAGAAACAGCTTTAATGGCCGGATGGCCCGATAGAGCGGCATTGGTAGCAAAAAAACCCGGATAAGAAATACCCCAAACCCCTACTCGGCCGTTATTATGGCTGATATGTTTAACCAGCCAGTCTACTGCGTCATAAGTATCTGAGGCCTCATCGTGCTGATGGCCTTGTTTATTTTCGATATAGGGTGTAATTTCTGTCCAGCTGCCCTCACTTTGATACTTCCCGCGTACATCCTGATAAACAAAGATAAATCCCTCTTTGGTAAACTCCGGTGAAGGTCCCAGACGGTTCGGAAATTTGCCTGAACCATATGGGCCTACTGAGTAACAGGTGCGGTTAAGCATGATGGGGTAACTGCGGGATGTATCTTTCGGCCTGTAGATCGCCGTAAATAACCGGACACCGTCCCGCATGGGGATCATCACCTCCTGTTTTGTATAATGATTTTGAATATAATCTTTACCTTCCTGAGATTGCACTCGTCCCGGATGAACCATCAAAATCAGTAAGGTGAGGGCTAACTTATTTTTTATTTCCTTTAAAATTAAGCCGAATAAAAACTTCATGGAGCGCAATTTTAGGTTGAGGATTACATTATAATACAAAACAAAAATACGAAAATCTTCAGGTGAATTGTTCGAAGGAAAGAAATAAAGCGGAGCCTTACCAGGAATAAATAGAAAACCAGCAGGGCAAAATCCCTGCTGGTTTTCTATTTATTAATAATATTAGTATCCTTTATTTTGTTCCAGATTGGTGTTCTTGATTAACTCATCAGTATTGATGGGGTAGTATAAGTAATGAGCATCAATATTTGCCGCACCTTCAGGATTATCTGCCGCAACTGATTTAACCGCCTCAATTAATTTACCCCATCTGTTCAGGTCCCATTTTCTACAGAATTCTCCACTGAATTCAATAGCGCTTTCATGCATGATTTTTGTTCGCATGGCCTCTTTGGATAAAATAGCGATGGATGGCAGACCGGCTCTAGTGCGCAGAACGTTTATTGCTGCAGCACTGGCGGCTGCATTACCTAATTCATTTTCTGCTTCAGCAAGTGCCATATAATTATCGGCCAATCTTAAAAACGGTAAATTCTTACCTGAGGCAGTATTGTTGTTTTCAAGGTCCCAGAATTTGATGCCAAAATAGGGCATGTCATTTACATTAAGTCGGTTAAAGGGTTTCCCATTAAAACCATAAGCCAGTATGGACTCTTTACGCTTATCGCCGGGTTCAAATAACTGCACAAATTTTTTGGTTGGATAGTAATTGGCATAACTCTGAAGCAGGATGTTGCCAAAATCGACGCCTGCGAATTTGCCGGGTGCATCTTTGGGTGGCATAAACCATGTGCAAAGGTTATTGGTGGTATAATTGACATTATTGACAGCGTCTCTCAGATACTGAATTTCAAAGATGGATTCTTTGCAATTACGCCCGTGGATGTCAAAGTTATCACCATAATTATCCATTAATGCATATTCCGGCATCCTAATGACCTGCTGTGCGGCCTCGCGGGCCGCCGCCCAATTCTTTTCCATCAGGTATTCTTTCGCAAGTAGTGTAAGCGCCGCTGCTTTACTAGCCCTGCCGACGTCTTCGCCGGTAAAACGGTTGGGTAGACCTGCAGCAGCTTGGATCAAATCTTCCACAATTTGCTTTTGTACATCAGCTACAGGAGCCCGGGGTAGAGAAACAACATTTTCTACCTCCAGTTCATCTAGCCAAAGCGGAACATCGCCAAAAATATTGGTTAAGAAATAATATTGCATGGCACGCAGAAATTTGGCCTCTCCGAGTAGTCTGTTTTTTAACGAATCTTCTATGGGGGCATTCTTTACCCTGTTAATAAACAAATTGGCATTCATGATCGTTGTATAACAGTTTTTCCATACTGAACCGGCGCCGCTGTCATCAAAAGCCGTGTATTTATATAGCTGGGTTAGGTTCCCGTCTGTTTTGTCTTGAAGGATAATATCAGCACCCGCCATAGTTACGTTCCAGAAACCACCTGCATTAAAAAGGCTTGGCAGCATCCGGTAAACACCATTGACGCCCTGGATGCTCTCCTCTCCCGTTTTATAAAATTGGTCGGGTGAAATGATACTTTTGGGAACTTCATCGAGGCGACGCGTACATCCAAATATTTGAAAAGCTGTTATAAAGAATAATAATCGAATAATTTTATTTTTCATAATTGAAACACATTTTAATGGTAACTGAACTAGCACAGATTAGAAATTAATTTTTAAACCAAGCGTATAGGTCCGGCTGTTGGGATACACCCCGGCATCTTTGGCCCGGACGGTAGAACTTGTACCCGAAGCGTTCACTTCCGGGTCGAAGCCAATATAATCACTCAGCAGCCAGAGATTGCTTCCGCTAAAGTAGATATAGGCATTTTTCATCCAGTGACCTGGCACTTTACTTCCTGGCAGATTATATCCTAAGACTACAGAATTTAACCGCAGAAAAGAGGCGTCCTGCAATAAATAGGTACTGGGTACATTATCTCTGGAATTGGGGCCTGGTATGTCGGAATCTGGATTTCTGGTAGCATTCCAGTGATCTTTAAAAAGAGCGAATTGGTTGGTATAAACACCACCCCCTGTACCATTACCCATAAAAAACATCTGGTTGTTGTACATTTTATTACCGGAATTGCCGTTGAAAACAAAAGTCAGGTCCCAGTTCTTATACGTAAGTGTATTTTCTATTGAACCGTATAATTTAGGATTAGGGGTGGCCAGAAACGGCATATCCGATTCATTGAGCTCCCCGTCATGATTCAGATCCTTGTACTTCATCCTGCCAGGTCGGTAATTGGCAGCAGTAGAAACAAAATCCCTGCTCCCGGCCGGCTTGGCCTTTTCAGCATCTATTTCTGCCTGCGATTTCCAAGTGCCTCCATAATAAGCGCCATATAGTGCGCCTAAGGGTACACCCACTTCATAATATGTAGTTACACCACCATAACCGTTGTTATCTGTTGCCACTTTGACCAGTGGCCCCAGGTCAACGATCTCCTGCTGGTTGGTACTGAGATTCAGGTTCGTGCGCCAGCTGAAATTTGGACTTTGAATATTGACCGACTTAATACTGAATTCAAAACCTTTACTGGTTGTTTTTCCCAAGTTTTCCAAAATGGAAGAATAACCTGTCTGGGATGCAATCTGAACATTGAGTAATAGATTGGAAGTATTGGTATGGTAATAGTTCGCGTCTAAGGATAACCTCCCTTTTAAAATGGACATCTCAAGTCCAACATTAAACTGGCCACTTGTTTCCCATGTCAGATTATTATTGGCTAAGGCGCCGGAATAGTAGCCCAGTGTGGGCAAATTCCCAAAAATGTAGGCTGTTTCATCCACGTTCAACTTCGGTAAAGAGGAATATGCACTGATCCCCTGATTGCCCGCTACGCCGTAGCTAGCTCTCAGACCTAAATCCTGGAAGAGATTTAAACGCTTGATAAATGGTTCTTCCGAAAGTCGCCATTTTAATGCAGTAGATGGAAAAAATCCCCATTTCCGGTTTTTTGCAAAGTTGGATGCACCGTCGTTTCTGCCAGTGAAGGTCAGGTAATATTTATTATTGTAATTATAATTGATCCGGCCTAAAAAGGAAATGATGGTTGTAGTACTGTAGGAAGAGCCGACATCTTTTTGATCCTGCTCAACAACACTCAGATTGTTCCATTCGTAAATATCATTCAGAAAACCTTTACCTGACCCAGACAATCCTTCATACACATCTTTCTGATAAGTTGCACCAGCCACCATATTCAGATGATGTTTACCAAATGCGTGATCATAATTAAGGGTGTTGGACGATAATAAATAATCATGCGTTGCATCGTTTACAGTGGCGCTACCCGTTTTAAACCCGTCGGCAATATTGGCGGGCATATTGGTAGGACTGTAGTAATTATCCCTGTTCATGTTAAACAGAGTGCCAAGATTGGATTGGAAATGCAAATCCTTTGTAATGGCCAAGTCAATGTATATATTCGCTGTCAGATTAGTCGTTACTGTATTATCTTTAATCAAATTGCCTAAAGCAACCGGGGAGTTGAAATTGGCCCCCCCGGCATATTGGAATATACCATTGCTGTAATAGCTCCCGTCCGGATTATACACAGGAAAGGTAGGTGAAAGCGTACTGACTGAATTCCACCAATTTGAAAAGTTTACGTTCGTGTTTTGCGTGATGCTTCGGCTGAGATTTATTTGAGTGCCTATTTTAGCTATTTTACCCAGCTGTTTATCCAAGTTCAGCCGGAGCTGGTATCTTTTAAACCCTGATCCTAAAATAATCCCTTCCTGATCGGCATAATTGCCTGATAAGTAATATTTTAATTTTTCGGTTCCACCGTTTACACTGACATTTAAATTACTAAATGGAGCAGATCTTGAAACGGCATCGAACCAGTCAGTTCCTTTGCCAATACTATCTAGATTGATGCTATTGACATACTTATATTGCTTATCATTTTCAAGGGCGACCCCTGAAAGAAGGTCTTCGCGTGCATCTTTGATAAACTGAACAAACTCTGGCGCATTTAATAAGGCAGGCTTTCGATCTTCAGGCAATCTCCCAACACCTATATTGTAATTTACAGATACATTGTCCTGCCCTTCCTTACCCCTCTTCGTTGTAATAAGGATAACGCCATTTGCCCCCCTTGAACCGTAGATAGCTGTAGCAGACGCATCTTTTAATACATCAATAGTAGCAATGTCATCAGGATTTAAAGAGTTGAGATCACCTACACCCACTAAACCGTCAATTACATAAAGTGGTTCGTTGCTGGCATTGATAGATCTGGCTCCTCTTATCCGAATGCTCGTTCCCGCTCCAGGAGCTCCATTAACAGATTTTACATCCACACCAGGCAACCTTCCTTGCAACATCTGGTCAGCGCGCAATACCGGGCGGTATTCCAGTTCCTTACTTGTAATGCCTGCAATAGCACCGGTCAGATCCTTTTTTTTCTGACGGCCGTAGCCCACGACCACGACCTCGTTCAGGGACTGTAATTCCGGTGTCATCTGCGCTTCAATAAGCTTATCACCTTTGAAGGATACCTTTTGGGTCAGGTAGCCGATAGAGGAGAATTCCAGTTCACCCCTTTGGAATGGAATTGCCAACAGGAATGTTCC